>CAKUDW010000041.1 GCA_934645275.1 uncultured Clostridia bacterium | reverse complement strand
TACTCCGGCGAAACCAATGAAATCATTGGTTACAGTGTCAACAGCGGCCTGAAGCTCAGAATCGACGACGTCGAAGCTGTTGGCAGCTACATCGACATTGCATTTGCCGCGGGGGCGAACAGCTTTGATTCCATCACCTTCGCGCTGAAGGACAACAGCGCGGCACGCGATGAGGCGCTGCGCCTGGCTGTGGCAGATGCCGAAAAGAAGGCGAACGTACTGGCCGAGGCTTCCGGAATGAAGCTGGGCGATATTGTGACCATTGAAGAAAACAGCAGCGATTCTTACTACAACACTGAAGGCTTCGCGGCCAAAGAGGCGGCCGATGCGGGCATGGGCACTTCTGTGCACCCGTCGAAGGTGAGCGTTTCGGTGCAGGTACAGATATGCTACGCACTGGAGGATCAGAACTGATGGATGACCGCAGCATTCGGCGCATCAATGAACTGACGCAGCTCTCGCGCGAGCGCGCGCTGACCGAAGCGGAAATGGACGAGCGGCATCAGCTGCGTGCAAATTATCTGGCGGCATTTCGCGGCCAAATGCGTGCTCAGCTGGATAATACCGTGGTGGAGTACCCGGATGGCACGCGCGTACCGTTTCGAGATGCGGCGAAAAAGAAGGATAAGTGAGCGGACCATGGGCGGAAAGGCTTGCCTTTTCGCCCGTTTTGCGCTATAATAGGGCGCATCAGGTGAAACTGAAATATTGGGGAATACTAAGGAGCTCGGCAATGGAAGAAGAGAGAGATCTTGTCGTATTTGAGGATGATCAGGGCAATGAACTGACCATGGAAGTGTTGGACTATCTTTTCTATGAAGGTAAGGAATACGCGCTTCTGGCGGAGCTCGGCGATGATAAGTGCTCGGACTGCGAAGCAGAATCCTGCGGTGACTGTGATAGCCCGCGCGAGGCGTTTGTGATGCAGGTCGTGCCCGTGGGCGACGATATGGAAGAATTCGTGCCTGTGGACGAAGCGCTTGCGGAAAAGCTGATCGACATTATTGAGAATTCCGATTTTGACGAAGAAGAAGCTGACATCGGCGAAGAAATCGACATCGACATCGACATCGAAGGCGAGGACGAGTAAGCGCCATTGCTTTAAAGAGAGCGGGTTCTGCCGTTAAGGGTGGAGCCCGCTTCTTTTAAAGGATGAGAATCAGCATGCAGCGAAGCAGTAAAGGTATCGTAGCCTTGTAAAGTATGCCCTTGCCGATTCTGCTGGAATTCGTGGAGCGGATTTTAAGAATTGGCGACGGCTTGTGTTCTTCGACGGCTTTCGGCAAAACCTTGCAGCAAACCAAGAAAACACCAGCGCGTTTCAGCTTGATTTTTTACACAGTTCATATATAATAAGCACATAGCAACTTTTTGGAGGAACGGCTCATTGAATTCCAGGCTAGATAAGAATAAAATACAGCTGCCGTTGTTGCCCCTGCGTGGGCTGGCAGTTTTTCCGGGCTGCATGATTACGCTCGACGCAGGGCGAGAACGGTCCATTGCCGCCGTTGAAGCGGCCATGAACGGCGATCACCGCCTGCTGGTGGTTTCCCAGCGAGACGCGACGGTGGATCATCCGGGGCTGGAGGATCTTTATACCGTGGGTACGATCGCCACGATACGTCAGATCATGCCCATGCCCGATCAGACGCTGCGGCTGATGCTTCAGGGCGACATACGCGCGCTTCTGGTGGACATAAGCGAGGGTGCAAGTTATGCCGAGGCGGGCGCAGTTTCAGAAAGTCCGGCGGCGGAGACGCAGGCGGCGGACGTGGAAGCGCTGGCCTACATGCGCTCAATCGTTACGCTTGCAAAGCAGGTTGTGAAGCAGCGCGACGCTTCTATGAATGAGTTTATACAGAGCATTGAGGGTGAAAAGCGCCCGGGTATGCTATGCGACAGCGTGGCCAGCGCACTGATCGGTGATTTGCCAGGCAAGCAGCAGATTTTGGAGTGCTTCGATGTACGGCAGCGCCTGGAAGCAACGTCGCAGTTGCTGGGCCGCGAGATCAGCCTGCAAATGCTGGAGGATCGCATTCAACAGCGCGTGCGCGAGGCGATGGATCGCAACAATCATGAGTATTATCTGCGCGAACAGATTCATGCCATTGAGGATGAGCTCGGTGTAGATGAGGATGAAGAAATCGCCGAATACCGCCGCAAACTGGCCGAATCCAAAATGCCGGAGGAAGCGCGCGATAAAGTGGCGCGGGAAATCAAGCGATTGGCGCGCACGGCGGCGCAGTCACCGGAATCCAGCGTGAGTCAGAACTACATCGAATACATGCTTGAATTGCCTTGGGGCATGCGCGAAGAATCGAGCATTGATATTCAGCGCGCGCGGCGCATGCTGGAGGCGGATCATTTTGGCCTGAAGGATGTAAAGGATCGACTGATTGAGTATCTGGCTGTGCGCAAGAGCACGGACGGGTTAAAGAGTCCGATCATCTGCCTGGTGGGCCCGCCCGGCGTGGGCAAAACGTCCATTGCAAAGTCAATCGCCGGGGCGCTTGGGCGCAAGTTTACGCAGATGTCGTTGGGCGGCGTACATGACGAGGCTGAGATTCGCGGTCACCGCAAGACCTATGTTGGCGCGATGCCCGGAAGAATCATTTCCGGCATCAACCGCTGCAAGAGCGTCAATCCCGTGTTCCTGTTGGACGAAATTGATAAAATTGCCCACGATATGCGCGGCGATCCTGCGGCGGCGCTGCTGGAAGCGCTCGACCCGGAGCAGAACAGCGGCTTTCGTGATCACTACATCGAAGCGGCGTTCGACCTTTCCGACGTGTTGTTTATTACCACGGCCAATTCTACAGAGCCCATCGATCGAGCGCTGCTCGACCGCATGGAGGTCATAGAGGTGCCGAGTTATACACAGGAGGAGAAGGTGCAGATCGCACGCCGCTATCTGCTGCCTTCCGAGGCGGAGGCGCACGGTTTGAAGAAGGGCGCACTGCGCATATCTGAGGCCGTGATGGCGGAAGTGATCGATGGCTACACGCGCGAAGCGGGCGTGCGCACGCTCAAGCGCAGTATTGAGAAGATATGCCGCAGGGCGGCGTTGGCGTTTATTGAAAACCCTGAAAAGAAGGTCATTTCACTGCGGGAGGGCGATCTGAAACAGTATCTTGGCCCGCGGAAATACCTTCGTCAGCCGGGTGCGGCGAAAGCGGAGGTTGGCGTTGTGAACGGCCTTGCATGGACGAGCGTCGGCGGCGAGCTGATGCCCGTGGAAGCGTTGGTGATGGATGGTAAGGGCAATCTGGAGTTGACGGGTAATCTCGGCGACGTGATGCGCGAATCGGCCAGAATCGCCAAGTCGGTGGCGCGCGTGCGTGCCGGACGCTACGGTGTGGCTGCGGATTTCTTTGAAAAGCACGATTTGCATGTGCACGTTCCGGAGGGCGCCGTGCCTAAGGATGGCCCCTCGGCCGGCGTTGCGCTGAGCTGCGCAATTATCAGCGCGGTTACGGGCTTGCCCGCGCGCGGCGATATCGCAATGACGGGCGAGGTCACGCTGCATGGCAAGGCACTGCCCATCGGCGGCGTCCGCGAAAAGCTGCTGGCGGCCTATCGTATGGATGTGAAGCATATACTGCTGCCACGCGAGAATGAAAAGGATCTTGAAGAGATCGATCCCAAAATTCTTGAGAAAATGGAGATCACGCTGATTGACAGTGTTGACGATGCGCTCGCACAGGTGCTGATAGGACAAAAGGATCAGAAAAAGATGAGGCTGGCGATATGACCATCAAAAAAGCAAAATTTCTGCTGTCACAGAGCGCATTTTCGGCGTTTCCACAGCAGGGCATGCCGGAAATTGCGATGGCCGGAAAATCAAATGTGGGGAAATCTTCGCTGATCAACGGTCTGACCCGCAATTCCAAGTTAGCCCGCACGTCTTCTGAACCGGGCAAGACGCGGTTGATTAACTATTACCTTATCAATGAGGCGTTTCTCCTGGTCGATTTGCCGGGCTATGGCTTTGCGCGCGCGCCCAAGAGCGAACAGCAGAAGTGGGCTGGCATGATAGAGGGGTATTTGACCGGTTCGGAAAATCTTCGTCATGTGTTCCATCTGGTGGATATACGTCACCAGCCGACGCAGGAGGATCAGATGATGACGGAATACCTGCGCCATTACGAGATTCCATTTTCAGTAATCGCCACCAAAGCGGACAAGCTGTCCAAGGCTCAGCGTGCGCGGGCAATCCAGCTGATTTGCCGCACGCTGGCGGTTCAGCCCTGGGAGGTGCTGGCTTGTTCTTCTCAGGATAAGACAGGGTTGGACGTGCTTGCAGACAGAATTTGCGAGTTGATCGCGCCGCCGCAGGAAGCTGAAGAAAACTGAATAAAAGCGCGCCGCTTCGGCATTTCAAACCGAAGCGGCGCGCGCTTTTATGCTAAAAGTCCTTTTTATATTTGGTTTCAGGTTTCACGAATTCGTAGCCGCAGGCCTTGTACAGCCCGATGGCCGCAGTACGCTCCGAGCCGCTGTATATGCGAACACCGCTGGCGCCGGTGCGCTTGGCCCAGTCCTCCACAGCTTCAAGCAGCTTTTTGCCCGCGCCGTAACTGCGGTATTTTTCATCCACTGCGATGGCGCGCAGTATTTTCAGATGCGGGCCGTATAGAATGTCAAAGTCACAGGCATGCGCAAAACCGAGCATTGTGCCGTTGTTTTCTGCTACGATCAGCAGATTGCTGGCACGCGTCATCAGCCGGCGAATGTTTGCTTCGAACTTATCTTCTGGGTAATCAAAGCCGAGCAGTTGACGACTGAGCTCTCGAATGCGCGGCGCGTCGGAAATCATGCACTTGCGGACGGTAATATTCACAGGCATTCCACCTCCATTTTTTACTCGTTATTACGATTATAATGGAATAAAGCGGAAAAGGCAAGCGCAAATGCACAGTAATTTGCGTGGGATTGGCACGAAGCGTGCAAATATATGGATACTATGAATAATATTGAAACAGGCGACTGCGCTGTATTCAAAGTGCAGCCGCCTGAAAAAAACATGCGCTTATTCCACTTTTTGGAACACGATGGCCGTGCGGCAGGGCACGTACACCTCAAAGCCCACGCCGCGGTCGCAGGTCTTCGTTTCATATACGTATTCCATATTCACGCGTTCCTGGCCGCCAAAGGCCGCGGCGTCGCTGCTGAATATGGCGCGATAGCCGCCCTCGCCGGTGATGTGGGCGTGCATGAAGTAGTCGGTTACAGATTGCACGGTGTTGAAATTGAACAGGTAGAGCAGATCGCCCTTGGCAAAGGAAATAATCTTGCGTTCCTGATCTATCCACAGGCTGACGGCCTGCGGCTTGCTGAGCACGCGGTACTTTCGGGCGAATTTCAGCATGGCACGGTCGAAGTTTTCCAGCCATTCATATTTGAGATAGCCATTTTGCGCCAACGACCACTGGCGGCGCGCATATTTGTAACTCCATCCGTTGCCCTCACGCGGAAAGTCGATCCATTCTGGATGGCCAAATTCATTACCCATGAAGTTCAGATAGCCGTCGCAGGCCAACACCAACGTCGAGAAGCGGATGAGCTTGTGCAAGTCAACGGCGCGGTCAATCACCGGGGAATGATAGGCCTTGTCCATGCCGGTATACATCTCGGCGTCCGCCATGCGGAAGATCAGCGTCTTGTCACCAACCAGCGCCTGATCGTGCGATTCGCAGTAGCCAATGTTTTTTTCACCGGGGCGGCGCGTGGTCAGCTCATACCAGAGCTTGTACATGTCCCAATCCTCATCGCGATGATCCTTCAGAAGGCGAATCCAGAAATCGGGCACACCCATGGACAGCCTGTAATCAAAGCCCACACCGCCCGCGCGCATGGGCAGCGCCATGCCAGGCATGCCGCTCATGTCTTCGGCGATGGTTACGGCAAAGGGATTTACCGCGTGTACCAGTTCGTTCGCCAGCTGAAGATAGGTAATGGCATCCACGTTTGTGTTGAGTCCAAAATATTGATCGTAGCTGGAAAAATTTGTACCCAGACCGTGATCCTGATAAATCATGGAGGTCACGCCGTCAAAGCGGAAGCCGTCGAAGTGATATTCCTCCTGCCAGAATTTCAGATTGGACAGCAGAAAGTGGATTACTTCGTGGCGCGCATAGTCGAATACGCGCGTGCCCCAGGCGCTGTGCCAGCCGCGCTCGCCGGGCAGGAAGTACTGATCGTCTGTGCCGTCCATCATGTTTAGTCCCTCGCCGACGTTCGGACAAGCATGAGAATGTACCACGTCCAGCAGCACGAACAGGTTCATTTCGTGAGCTTTATTGATTAAATATTTCAAATCCTCCGGATCGCCGTACCATGACGAGGCCGCGAAGAAATTGGATACCTGATAGCCGAAGGAGGCGTAGTACGGGTGCTCCTGAATGGCCATCAGCTGAATGGCGTTGTAGCCCAGCTCGGCGATGCGCTTCAGGTTGTTGTCCGCAAATTCGCGGTAACTGCCAATTCCTTCTTTTTCCTGCGCCATGCCGATATGCGCTTCATAAATCATCGGTGAGGAGAGTTTGCGCTTTTTATAACTGCCGTCTGTCCAGTAGAAGCTGCGTGCCGGGGCCCAGATCTGACCGCAGAACTGCCGCGTGGTTGGATCCTGGCACACACGTCGAATGTAGGCGGGAATGCGCTCGAAGGTTTCGTCGCCGCGGCGCACCAGCAGCTTTACAAACTGGCCGTGCTTTAATGCATCTGCGCCTGTCAATTCAATCTCCCAAACACCGCCGTCGATGCGGTGCAGCGGATGAGAAGTGCGGTTCCATGCGTTGAAGTCGCCTGTCAGGTATGCCTCATCTGCACCGGGCAGCCATTCGCGGTATACCCAGCCATCCGCCGTGCGGTTAAAGCCAAAATATAGATAGCCGTTGGCAAATGCGGACAGGTCGGCTTTGTCGCCCAATAGCTTACGGCGCACTTCAGTATTCAGATGCATGCGCAGCGCGATATCTGCATAATAGGGCTTCAGAAACGGATCGATGGACAGAATTCGATAGGGAATCTGCTTGCTTGTTCTCTTCATGGACACATACCTCCATATTGATTATACCATTTGAGACATAAAAAGCAAGCTTGGATGAAAATTTTATGTTTTTGAACTGCATGGTTCATAAACGCGGCGCGACGCCATAAAGATTACCATTATCGGAGGAAACGACGCATGGACATGCAGGGGAGACTGAGCAGTTACCTGCGCGGTTCGCTTGGCTTTTCAGGCTTTGATCTGCGCGAGAACGTATGCGAGGTACGCGTACGAGAGGATCGCCCGGCACGCATGCGCATGCTTGATGGATCGGAGCTTGCAGGCGGGGTGGCGAAGCGGGCGGACATGGACGCGCTAATGCGGCTTCTGACAGAGGATAGCCTTTATGCCCGAGAGAATGAAATGCGGCAGGGGTATTTTTCGGTATCCGGCGGCATGCGCGTGGGAATATGCGGACTGGCAAATACAAGGGACGGCCGCATCAGCCGCATATCCGGCGTTTCATCGCTATGTATTCGCATTCCGCACGTGGCACGCGGCTGCGCGGCCATGCTGGCTGAAAACATGCTGAAGCGACCGCTTTCGGGCGAACTGATTCTGTCGCCGCCCGGCTGTGGAAAGACTACAATGCTGCGCGATCTGGCGCGCATACTGTCCGAGCATGGCAAAAACGTGGCCATTGCGGACGAGCGCCGCGAAATTGCCGCTTGCGTGGACGGCGTGCCGTCGCTGGACGTAGGCCCGCGCACAGACGTGATGGACGGCTGTCCTAAGGCGCTGGCAATTCCATTGCTACTGCGTGCATGCGCGCCGGACGTGATCATCGCAGATGAAATCGGCGGCATGGCTGATGCAAGCGCACTTTTGGACGCATTGCGTTGCGGCGTTTCGGTGGCCGCGTCGGCGCATGCGGACAGCTTTGAGAATGCACGCATGCGTCCAGGCGTGCGAAAACTGCTTTCGAGCGGTGCAGTGACCACTGCGGCGCTGCTCGGGCCGCGCCCAGGCGAGATTCACGCTATAAGAAATATCAGAAACGGAGAGATTGAATATGTTGAAGGGAATTCTGATGTCGCTGATTCTGATTGCCTGCGCCGGATCGGGCCGGCTGCTCTCTAATGCCCGCAGGCGGCGTACGGAAGCGCTGGGTGAAGTGCTGACGGCCATGCGCGTACTGCGATTGCGAATGATGAATTCCATGGAAACGCTGGGCATACTGCTGCGCAAATCTGATTCGGTGGTATTTAAGGCCGTCGGTAACGCGCTGTGGGAAGGAGAAGGACTGAACGAATGCTGGCGGCATGTGCGCGACGCGGCGGTACGGCGTGGCGGCGCGCTGGATAGCCTGACCGATGCGGATATGGCGCTTCTGGACGATTTTTTCAGCAAGTTGGGCAATAGTGGCCGGGACGAGCAGGGACGTCTGTTCAGCGAGAGCATTGCCGCGCTTGAGGATGCGCAGACGCATGCGCGCGACAAATATCGCGAGGCACAACGGTTGTATACCTCGCTGGGCGCGCTGATCGGCGCTGGCGTGTGCATTTTGATAGCGTGAGGCGAAAATGGACATTGATCTGATCTTCAAGATTGGCGCGATCGGCATATTGATAACGCTGATTTCGCAGATTTTGTCGCGGGCCGGGCGCGAGGACATTGCCACGCTGGCTACGCTTGCGGGGCTGATCGTGGTGATGATGATGGTGGTAGGCATGGTATCTGAATTTTTCCAGAGCATCCGGGCGATGTTTGATTTCAAGTGAACGCGCATGAATGCGATGCGAATTATATCGCTGTGCCTGTGCGCAGCCTTTATTTGCGCTTCACTTCGCAGTGCCCACCCGCAAATTGCTTCGGCGGTGGCGCTGGCGGCGGGCGTAGCGGCGCTAATGCTCTCAACCGGCGATTTGGGAAAACTTGCGGAAGCGGCGCGGGGATTAGATTCTGCTCTGGATGGGCGCGGCAGGGAGGCGCTGAAGCTATGCGCAATTGCGATGCTAGCGGAATTTGCCGCAGACATCTGCCGGGACGCCGGGGAGGCGGCACTGTCGCGGCGCATCGAGGTAGGTGTGAAGATTGGCGTGGTCGCCGCCGCATTGCCGCTGGCGGCGGAGGTATTCGAAAGAATATCCGGACTCATATCGCAACTGTCCTGATCGCCGTAATGCTGCTGTTCTTGAGCGGCGCACTGGCTGAGACGCGCGCGGCAGATGAACTGGCGAGCATGGATCTCGGTAAACTGTATGATTTTGCGCGCGAACAGGGTGCGGCAGAGCTGGCGGAGGACACGGCGCGGCGGATTGCGGCGGGTGAAACACCGGATTATGCGGCGCTCGGCAGCTGGCTGGCCGAGCGCCTGCGCGAGCCGTTTTCCGGCGTATTAAAAGCGTTTGCCGCAGTGTCCGCGCCGATGCTGCTGCTCACGTTTTTCACCTGCCTGAGCGGCGGGCGCGATGGCAGCGGCGCGCAACTTCTGCTCCGGCTGATGCTGCTTGGCGGCTTTGCAGGCGCGGCGAGTCTGTCTATTTCTGCCGCGAGCACGTGTATTCAGCTGGTGAAGCGGCTCACAGACATTATTTCGCCGCTGTTGGTTGCATTGATGACCGGCTGCGGTATGAGCGCGTCCGCGGCCATTGTTTCCCCGCTGGCCGCCCTTTCGGGCGCTGCCGCTGTAAAGCTGCTGGGCGGCGGCGGGCTTGCGCTTTGTCGCGGCGCGCTATGCATGGCGATTGCGGGAAATCTGAGCGCATCGCTCTCGCTGGATGGCTTTTCCAGGTTGGCTCGACGTTCGATAAATTGGATTTCCGGACTGGCAACTACGCTGTTTACCTGCTTTTTGAGCCTTCAGAGCGGCCTGACCGCCAATTTGGACGCCATGAGCGTGCGCACCGTGAAATATGCGGTGGACAGCGCCGCACCAATCATTGGCAACGGTATTTCCGATGCATGGGAGGGTTATATTTCCGGCGTAATGATTGCCAAGGATGCGCTGGGAATGAGCGGCATATTCTGCATTCTGGCGGCGGGTGCGCGGCCAATGCTCACCTGTGCCGCAAGCATGCTGATGTTTTCGCTTGCCTCTGCGTTTATGGATGCCCTGGGTGAAAAATTGGGCGCGCACGCCGCGCGCCAGATGAGCGGTGTGTGCCAGATGGCGCTCACGCTCGCAACAGCGGCGATTGCAATCTCCATGGTGCTGCTGGGCGGCGCAATGGGTATGGGTAAAAATCTTGGGAGGTGACGCCTGTGAAGAACGCCGCCTATGTCGTATCTGCACTGTGCCTGTTGGCGGCGCTGTGCGAGCAGCTGTTGGATGGAAGTCGCCTGTTGCCTTGCGTGCGCATGTTGATTGGATTGGAGGCCATCGCAACGTTTGTTTCGCTACTGAGCGTATTTGCAGATACGATCTCGCGACTGGGAGGGCGGGCATGAAGGGTATAATGCAAGCGCTTAAATCCGCGCGCTGGCTGGAACTGGTTTTGATTGCGGCACTGATGTGTATCGCTGCGGTTGTGACGCTGAATGGCATGCATGCATCGCCTGAACGAACCGCTGCCGAAACACGGCTGAGATCGCTGCTTGCCGAAATCGACGGCGCAGGCAGGGTGGACGTGGTGCTCGGCGAAGAAGGCGCGGTGGTCACAGCTAGCGGCGCAGGGCGCATCGATGTGATGCTGAAGTTGCAGCGCGCGGTGCAGGCAGCGACAGGCTTTGAACTGCGGCGCATCGAAGTGATTGAAGCGGAAGAATAGGAGATGAAGCGATGATGAAGCGGAGCATCGCGGCGGCGTTAGCGCTCTCCGTCGTGCTGGCGGCAGGGGGGCTTTTCTGTATGCTGCAAAGGTCGGAGCCCGCGGCGCAAACTGTGAGCGCACAGGTACAGGCGGCTTCTGAAGCGGTAGACGAGATGCAGAGCTTCAGAACCCTGCGTCAACAGCTGCGGGCTATGGAAAAGGCACAGTTGAATGAAATCGCCGCGGCCACGGAAGCAGAGACAGAAATCAGAAGTATGGCGCAGCGACAGCTGCTGGAACTGTGTAGCGCCGAGGAGGCTGAGCTCACACTGGAAGGCGCCCTTAGAATGCTGGGCTACACGGACGCGGTGGTCACGGTTCACCGTGATTCAGTGAACGTGCTGCTGAAGGCCAGTTTGGTCACGCAGCAGGAGAGCGCGGCGATCCTCGATCTGGTGTGCCGTGAAACGGGTACGCTGGGTGGCAATGTTAAAATCATACCGATAAATTAAGCGAAAATACGATTGCGCTTTGGAAGATCATCTGGTATAATACAAAATATAGAGGTGGGATTGTTGCCTCGAACCCGATGTGCGCAATGCACCGGTGAAATCAGACTGAAAATGGGAGGTCTGCGCGATGACAGAGAATAACCAGCCCGATGTGAAGCTGGATGAAAATCCGAATGGTACCGTTTCGTTTGCAACGGAGGTAGTGGCCACGATCGCCGGTTTGGCGGTCACGGAAGTGGAAGGCGTGGCC
>CAKUDW010000040.1 GCA_934645275.1 uncultured Clostridia bacterium | reverse complement strand
ATAGAGGATACCTACATGCTCACCATCCGCCGCCAGGCCGCGGAGCTGACCGCGCTGAGCGTGCAAATTGATCCGCATTTCATCTGTAATACGATGCACATGATTCAGTGGACGGCGCTGGAGAGCGGGGCGGACGAGTTGGCTGAGATGGCCTACTGCACCGGCCAACTGTTTCACCTGTCGCTCAACGGCGGGCGATACTTCTCTACCATGGCGCAGGAAAAGCGGCTGCTGGAATACTATTTGCTGCTCCAACAGAAGCGCTTTGGCGAGCGCGTGAGTTACGAACTGGATTTCGCGCCGGAAGTGATGGATGTGCAGGCGCCCAAGCTGCTGATTCAGCCGCTGGTGGAAAACTGTCTGGTGCACGGCGTGGACGCGGAGCACCCGCGCATTCATATCCGTATCAGCGCCGAGGCGACGGGCGACGACCGGTTGACGATTCGCGTGGAGGACGACGGCGCGGGCATTCCACCGGAAATGCTGGCCCATCTGCCGGAAGGCGTGCGCGATTCGGGCACGCGCAGCGGAAACGGCTACGCGCTGAAGAATATTTCCGACCGGCTGCGGCTCTTCTATGGGGAATACAATTATCTGTACCAGTTCCATAGCCAGCCGGGACAGGGCACCACGGTGCTGATTGAGATTCCGCGCGCCGCGCCGGAGAGCTTTTTGAACCAGAATAACTAAAAACCGAGGGGGCTGAGCAGACATGTTGAGGGTTATCGTAGCCGATGACGATCAGAACGCGCGCGACAAGATGGTGCGTTTCATCGACCAGAAGAAGTATGGCATCGATATTGTGGGCGCTGCCTCTGACGGCGCAGAGGCCTGCCGCATGATTCAGGAGCTGCAGCCGGATATCGTACTGATCGATATCGAAATGCCGGTGATGTCCGGCCTCCAGGTGATTGATGCGGTACAGCAGCGCTGCGGCCGCAATTCCGTGGTGTTCATCATCGTGAGCAGCTATGAGAACTTCAGCTATGCCCACGAAGCTATCCGCCTGGGCGTGAACGATTATCTGCTCAAACCCTTCATGCCCGCCGACATCTGCGGGGCAATCTATCGCGCTGCCAAGCACATCGAATACACGCGCGGGCTGGCGCTGCCCGCCGTACCCGGGAGCGACGCGCCGCCTGCGGGCCGTCAGCTGCCGTTGAGCTGCAGAGTTAATATGGAGTATCCCTTCGATGAAGAGACGCGGATGATTCAGGCACTTCGAGCCGCCGATGCGCAGGCTGCGGCCGCGGCGCTGAAGCAATTCTTTGAGCGCTTGCCCGCGGCGGATTCGGGCGATGCCGCCTGGAACTGTCTCACAATTCTATATATCGAGATTTACCGCTTCGCCATTACGCGCAAGTTGGATCCGGCGCAGCTGAACCTGCCGGAGCAGTCGCCGGAATCGCTCGAGGCGTTTATGCGCGCGCTCGACGGCCTTGCGGGCGAAATCTGCGAGCATTTGGGCGCGGAAAAGAAGGGTGGCGCGGCGCTTCAGCTGGCGCTGAAGTATATCGGCGAGCACTATGCCGAGCCGCTCACACTGGAGCGCGTGGCGGCCGAGGCCTATGTTTCTCCCGCTTACCTGAGCACGCTGTTTTCCCAGCAGCTGAATACGCATTTTGTGGACTATATTCGCAAGGTGCGCATCGACCAGTCCATTCGTCTGCTGCGCGAAAATCCGCAGCTGAAGTACTATGAGGTGGGTGAGCGTGTGGGGTACAGTTCTTACAAGCATTACGCCAAGTGCTTCAAAAAGGTAAAAAACGTTACGGTGTCGCAGTATTTCGCGCAGCCGCACCGCTGACGCAATGCAACAGACCCGCGGCCTTGAAAATGCCGCGGGTCTGTGCTAGTATGTTTATACTGATATGAATCACCGGGAGGCGGACGGCGCATGGATTGGACGCAGGAGCAACGGCTGGCCATCGAAGCGAGGGGCAACAATATACTGCTCAGCGCGGCGGCGGGTTCGGGCAAGACCACGGTACTGGTGGCGCGCGTGCTGGCGCTGATTACCGATGGTGAAACGGATGTGGACCGGCTGCTGATCGTCACCTTTACCCGCGCTGCCGCGGCCGATATGCGTGCCAAACTCGCACGCGAGCTGGGCAAGCGCGCCGCCGAAGGCGACGACCGCTGTCGCCGGAGCCAGCTGCTGCTGGAGCGTGCGTCGATATCCACGCTGCACGGCTTCTGCGCAGAGTTTCTGCGCAGTCACTTCGAGGCCGCGGGCGTAGACCCGGCGTTTCGCGTGCTGGACGGCGCGGAAACCCGGCGCTTGACGGACGAAGCGTTGGACGAGGCGCTGGAGGAGGCCTATCAGGCTTCGGACGAGGCGCTGTTGAAGTTGGATTACGGGCGCGGCCCCAAGGGCGTGGCGGCCATGGCTCAGGCGCTGCTCGCCGTGCTGGACGAGCGGCCCGAACCGGAGGCGTGGCTCGAGGAGATGCTCGACGGCGAGAACCTTTCCGGGCGCTGGCTGGCGGAGTTGAGCGGCGCGGCACGGCGGGATATCGCGCACGCGCTGCTGCTCACGCGGCAGGTCATTCGGTGCCCAGATGCGGCGGAGAACTGCATTGCCGCGTTGGAGCAGGATGCGCGAAGGCTGAAAGAAATGGCGGCGCTTCAGGAATTCGATGCGCTGCGCCGCGCCGCCCTGGAATTTAAGCAGGCCACACCGGCGCGCGTGCGCGGCGTGACCATGTGCGACGAGGTGAAACGGCTGCGGCAGGATGCGAAAAAGGCGCTGGATAAGATCGCATTGAAAAATATCGACCTGGCTGTTTCACTGAAGGATGCGGAAGCCCTGCGCCCACAGATGCGGCGACTGGCCCAAATTGCGCTGGCGGCGCGCGAAAAGTGCGCGGCGCGCAAGGCGGAGCTGGCGGCGCTGAGCTATTCTGATTTGGAACACCGCACCCTGGCAGCGCTGCGCGACGAGAACGTCGCGCGCGAGCTGCGCGCGCAGTACGATTATATCTTCGTGGATGAATACCAGGATACCTCCGATGTGCAGGAGGCGCTGGTGGCGCGCATTGCCCGGACGGATAACCGCTTTATGGTGGGCGATGTGAAGCAGTCCATTTACCGCTTTCGCCAGGCCGAGCCTTCGCTTTTTTTGGATAAGTATGCCCGCTACGCTGCGGGCGACGGCGGCGTGCTGCTGCCGCTGACGATGAATTTTCGCTCGAGGCCCGGCATATTGAATTTTGTCAATCATGTGTTTCAGCGCGCCATGTGTGGTGGCGACAGCGAAATCGAATACGACGCGCGCGCCCGGTTGAACCACGGCAACGCCGAGTTGACCGGCGGCGAAGTGGTGATGCACCTGATCGAAGCGCCGGACGCAGATGAGGAAACCGCCGAGCTGAAGGCCTGCGAGCGCGAGGCGGCGCTGATTGCCCGGCGCATTCGCGAACTGATGCAGGCCGATCCCGCGCTGCGCTACCGTGACTTCGCCGTGCTCACGCGCACGCGCCGCGGCGTGCTCAGCCGCATGGCCGCGGTGCTGACGCAGGCGGGAATCCCTGCCTTTGCCGAAGGCACGGAGAGCTACTTTGACAGCGTTGAAATCATGCTGGCGCTCTCGCTGCTTAAGCTCACTGCCAACCGCCGCAGCGATGTGGAGCTGATCGGCGCGCTTCGTTCGCCGATGATGAATTTTACCGCCGAGGAACTGGCGCAGATTCGCATCGCCAGTCCGGATACGCCATTTGTGGATGCATGCATGGCCTGCGCCGCGGGCGAGGGCGATGTTGCCCGGCGGCTGCGCGCCTTCTTTGACCGGCTGGATCAATGGTATTTACTGTCGATGAGCCTTGGACTCGGCCAGCTGTGCCGTCGCGTAATCAACGAGAGCGGCCTGTACGACTGCGCAGGCGCGCTGCCCGGGGGCGCGCAGCGCCAGAACAACCTGGATCAGCTGTGCCTGAACGCCGATCGCTTTGATCAGAACGTTTCCGGCGCGCTGACCCGCTTTCTGAAGCACTGCGAGAAACTGCGCGCCCGCGGTGATGGCGATGATGCGCCCGCGCTGGCCAGCGGTGAGGACGCCGTTCGCCTGATGACCGCGCACAAGAGCAAGGGCCTGGAATTCCCGGTGGTATTCGGCGCGATGCTGAGCCGCCGCTATGGCACGCGCAGCATGTCCGCGCCGTTGATAGCGCACCGCGAATTGGGGCTTGGCTGCCTGTATTGTGATCCTGAATTGCAAACCCGGCGCAGGACGTTGCCGCAGCTGGCCATTGCCGAGCGCGCCCACCGCGAGGACAGCGCCGAGGAGCTGCGCGTGCTCTACGTGCTGCTCACCCGCGCGCGCGATCGGCTGGAACTGGTGGGCAGCATCCGCGAGTACGAGGCCGCGCAGTTGCACTGGCACGCCATGGTAGATTCGCCCGGCGCGGCCAGCAGCCATTTGGATGTGATTATGCCCGCGCTCGAAAACGCGCCCGAGGGCCTGTGCCGTGTGGTTGTGCATCCGAACGTGGACTGTTTGGGCGTGGGCGGTGCGATGGGCGATGCCGACGCGCTGCTGAACGCGCCGCCCGCTGCTGGCGACGATGCGCTGCTGCGCACTCTGGCCTGGTGTTATCCGGATACGGACGCCGCGCGCCAACCGCTGAAGCTGACCGTTACCGGCCTGCTGCGCGAGTTGCAAGGGCCGGATGCACCGGAAGAAATGCTGGAGCGCCCGGCCTTCATGGTCGAAACGCCCGCGCGCATGACCGGAACGGAGCGCGGTACCGCCTACCATCGCGTAATGCAATTGCTGGATTTTGAACCGCTGCATGGGCTGGGCACGCGCGATTGCGCGTGCGAGGTTTCACGGCAGCTTGCCGCCTGCACCGCGGCCGGGCGCATGGACGAGACCCAGTACGCCGCTATTTCGGCCAGCGCCATCGCGCGCTTCCTGTGCGGCGATACGGGCAGGCGATTGATGGCAGCACAGGTCGTTCGGCGTGAATGGCCGTTTAACGTAATGATGCGCATGTCGGAAGCGCTGCTGCCTGGCGAGCTTGGCGCAGGCGACGATCGCGAAATACTGGTACAGGGCGCGATCGACTGCTGCTTTGTGGAAGGTGGCAAGTGGGTGCTGCTCGACTATAAGACCGATCGCAGCGGCGACGCAGCGGCGCTCACAGCGCGCTACCGCAGCCAGCTGCGGCTCTATGCGCTCGCTCTGGAGCGCATTACCGGGCAGGAGGTGGCCGAGATACGGTTGTGCCTGCTGCTTGGCGGCGAAGAAATCCTGATTTCGCGCGATGCGGATGCGGACTGCGCGGAAAATTAGCGCCACAATTCACAAGATTGTGCTGGACAAAGCGCGCCGTCGTGGTTTATAGTATAGACAGATGTATTTTAGCGGAACAGGAGGCAGGGGAAAATTATGCACTCGAAAATGAATTATCTCGCGCTGGCGGGCTTTGCGCTTTCGCTGATTTCCTTTGTGCTCACGGTGTTTGCCGCGCTGTGCATCTGCGGCGTGTTTCTTTCATCCACGTTGGGCGCGATTGTCGGCATTGTGGCGCTGGTGTGCGCCGCCGTCGGGCTTACGATGACCGGCATTGCCCGCAGCGAAATTGTGCAGAACGCGCAGTTCGGCGATGAATACGCTGTGTCAGGCATGATCGTGGGCATCGTGGTCTGTGCGTTTGCCGTGGCCGCGCTGGTATTGTATTTCGTGCTGTTCAAATAAGGATATATGTTTAAAAGGGCATGCGGAATAGCGCATGCCCTTTTAAATGGAAAAAAGGAGCGGATTGCTTTGCCGGAATCCATACAGATGAATGTAATCGCGCGCGTCAGAAGTGATTTCCCCACCAAATTCGGCATTCCGCGCCAGAGCGGACTGGCAGCTGACTTGACGGCCACGCTGGTGTTTGAACCGGAATACCGCGATGAAAACGCGCTGCGCGGCATAGAGCAGTTTTCGCATCTGTGGCTGATCTGGGTATTTTCTGAAAATGTAAGCGCGGGTTGGTCGCCCACAGTGCGTCCGCCGCGGCTGGGCGGCAATGTGCGTATGGGCGTGTTCGCTACGCGTTCGCCCTTCCGTCCGAATCCCGTGGGGCTGTCCTCGGTGAAGTTGGAAGGCGTTCAAAAATTGCCCGGGCTGGGCACAGTGTTGCTCATTTCCGGGGCCGACTTGATGGATGGTACGCCGATATTAGATATCAAGCCCTATATTCCGGGTTCCGATCTGCATCCGGACGCGACCGAGGGCTTCAGCGGCCGGGCTGCACGCCACGCGCTGGAGGTGGTGTTTCCAGAGGCGCTGCTGTCGCGCATACCGCAGGAAAAGCGCGCGGCGCTCGTCGAGGTGCTCCGCCAGGATCCGCGTCCCGGCTACCAGAGCGACCCCGAGCGCGTATACGGCTTTCCCTTCGCCGGTGTGGAGCTGCGCTTTTGCGTGGACGGCGACTGCCTGACAGTGCAGGACGTGCTTCGGATAGACGGCAAGTGAAGCTGCCGGCACGGCACGCTGGCTTCAGGGCTTTTCGTCTATTTCACCATTTCCGCCGCATGTGCATTTTTATTTTGCGGCGGCGTCATGTAATCGCCATACTGACGCGTCAGAACGGCATCGTAGTTGTTCGGGCCCATGAGCTGACAATCTTCAAAGTCATACAGGGTTCCCTCTCCATACCAGTCTTTCGGGAACATTTCTTTGAATTTGTACTGCCCCATGAAGTTTGCGACCCAGTTTGATTGCTCCACAGAGTATTTCCGTAGCAGGGCGTCGATCTTATCGAGCCACTGTTTTGCATCAGAATGCGTTCCCATGCCGGTGAGCATTACAATTTTAATGATAATTCGTTCTGACAGCGGACGATTTGGCCGTTTCAGATTCACACGGTTAAAGGTAGCCATGTGGAATCGCGCTCTCGCATACAACAAGCGGAGCATGTGTATCCTGCGCACCAATGCGTTGTTGGGCATCCCATCCAGCGGGAAAATGTCAACCCAGACATTTTCTCTCCGCTCAACAGTGCTTCCGGTTCTCTTCAGTTCATGCCGCGTATCCACAACGCGCGAAAAATAATAGTGATGATCCGATTCATCCCAGTAGGTACGGAGCTTCAAATAGGGCGGCAATTCCCTGGAAACTATTTCCAGAAACCTGTCATAATCTTTGCGCGCCATGCCGATGTCAATGTCATCATCCCACGGGATGAATCCGCCATGACGAACCGCGCCCAAGAGCGTACCGCCAAGAATAAAGTACTTCAGATTGTATTTCTCTATAACCGGCAGAATTTCTTTCATGATCTGCCAGATGATTTCCTGAACTTCTGTTCGCTGTTCCTTTTTATGCATTGCCCTTCCTACTCCTGCATCTTTATTTCGGGTCGGTATTTAATATTTATGGCGGGCTTGGAGCAATCCCAACGATTGCTGCGAGTACGCCGAATAAGTGAATCGGATTCTATATCCGCCAGACTCGACGCGCGGGCGGCGCTTTTCAGCGTATGTTTTTTGCAAGGCACTTAAACAGCGCCATATTATGGCGCTGTGTTTATCGAACCGGTGTGTATCATGGCCTTTTCCGCGCTATCGCCCCTGCAATGTCACGGCGACCATGAATGTCTTGAAGATGATCTTCCAGTCTACCCAGAAGCTGCGCTCGCGGATGTAACGAATGTCCAGATCTACCCAGTCTGCGAAGGTCAGGTCGTTACGGTTGGGCTGAATCTGCCAGTAACAGGTGAGTCCGGGCGTGATGTAAAGGCGCTGACGCTGGTATTCGTTGTATTTCTTCACCTCGCGCGGCAGCGGCGGGCGAGGCCCAACGATGCTCATATCGCCCTTGAGAATATTCACCAGCTGCGGCAGCTCGTCTATCCCGGAGCGGCGCAGGAATTTGCCCGCGCGCGTGATGCGCGGATCGTTCTTCATTTTAAAGGCCGGACCGGACATTTCATTGAATTTCAGCAGTTCCTTTAATTTCTGTTCGGCGTTGGGCACCATCGTTCGGAATTTGAAGAGCCGGAATTCGCGGCCGTCGCGCCCCACGCGCGTTTGCGTGAAAATTGGGCCCGCACCGGGGCTGTCGATTACAATGATCAGCGCCACGATCAGCATCAGCGGCGAAAGTACGATCAGCGCCAGCGCCGAAAAAAAGATATCCTGACTGCGGCGCAGCGCCCAATAGGCGCGCCCCGATTTCAGCACATCTTCGCGGTTGAGGATTTTTGAATTTAGTACCTCTGCGCTTCCTGCGGCCCGCATTGCGTGTTCCTCCGATGCTTATCCTGCGTGACATTTCTCTAATTTGTATTATACCATCACTGTGAGCAGGAATCAAGCAAAACCGGCGCTTTGAGGCGGTAAAAAGCTGCGCGGCATTGCACGTCGCGCTCGACTATGCAAAATGGGAATTCGCCCGGCAGGGCGGAGGGAGTATTGGGGGTATGCAGGAATGAGGGGGATAGGGAAAATACCCTGCCGGGCGCGGCCTGTATGGGAGCCGCAATTATGTTAAATCCCTTTTGAGGGATGGGGGTCAACCTTGACGATAGCCGTTCATAATGCTTTGAAATAGCACCTTCGTAGATGGCGGCGTGTAGCTGATGGCGTTCGCACCGGCAGCAATGGTCGGTTCCACCGATTCATCCGTCGGACCACCGGTGGCGATGATGGGCACATCCGGAAATTCTTTGCGGATATCGCGCACCAGTTCCGGCGTATGCTCGGCCGCGGATACGTTCAGTATGGCCGCGCCCGCTTCCAGCCGCGCGCCGATATCCATGTTCCGGTTCACAACCGTGGCGATGACCGGCACGTCGATCGTAGCCTTCATGCAGGCAATGGTATCGTCCGTAATCGGCACGTTTACCACCACGCCGTATGCGCCTAGTCCTTCGGCCGCGCGCGCCAGCATTACGGAACGATCGCCGTTTGTCACACCGCCGCCCACGCCGCAGAACACAGGAATGCTCGACGAGGTGACGATGGCATTGGCGATGCGCGGCTGTGGCGTGAACGGATACACCGCCAACACTGCGTCCGCATTGCAGTTGCTGATGATGGCGATATCCGTGGAAAACAGCAGCGACTTGATGCGCCGGCCCATCACTACGATGCCGCTGGCGCGGAAAATCGCTTCAGGTACAGTAACAATGTGCTTGCGGAGCTCGCCGGTAATCACGGGGCGCGCCTGTTCCATGCATTCCACCTCCTGACAGGGTCGGTTTGATATGCTTCATACAGTTTATGTACTATTTGTACCATATCTTTATGAACGCAATATAAATTGCAAAACGGATTGTATTCGGTTATAATATAAATTATCTATTGAAGAATAAGAGTTAGCAAAACCAGCGTTTTGTGGGTCGGCGGATTCCGCAGGAATACGTCGACAACTCTCAGAGGGGGCGGGCGCAGTGTGCGGCAGATACGATACTGGCGATGGCGACGAGATGCAGTCCATCGTGGAGGAAATCAACCGTTCGGCAACGCGGCTCATTGCGGGCTCGCCGGTTAAGACGGGCGTAATATTTCCCGGCGACGTTGCCCCTGCGCTGTGCCTGAGCCGCGGCGGTGCGGTGCGGCCGTTTCCGATGCGGTGGGGCTACGGTCTGTCGGATGGGCGGCGCGTCATTAACGCCCGCAGCGAAACCGCCGCGCAGAAGCCGCTGTTTCAGGATGGCATTGCGCGCCGCCGTTGTCTGCTGCCGATGGCCGCCTACTTCGAATGGGCGCACGTCGACGGCGGTAAATTGAAGTATCGCATTGCGCCGCATGGCGGGCTGAGCTATTTGGCGGGCGTGTACCGCTTCGAGGGTACGGCGCCGGTTTTTACAGTGCTTACCCGCCCTGCGGCACAGGATATCGCCTTTATTCACGACCGCATGCCGGTGATCCTGTCGCAGGCGAATGTGAATTGCTGGCTGCTTTCGGGGGACTGTGCGCCTGAAAGCGCAGTCGAATTTCGGCCTGAACCGAGCCCAAGGTAATGCCAGAAGCTGGAGGAAGCCTTTGACATGAAGAAGATTTTTATCTGGAGCAAAAAGCCGCCGTTTGAGCGCTTTTCTGAAAAGCAGATCATCGTGGAGGACCTGCTGGAGAGAAATGTGGGCAACCTGCTGTTTCGCACGGCGGCCGCACGCACACTGATGATGGATGCGCGGCAGGCGTTCTACACTAAGCGCGATGTGCCGCCCGATCTGAACGATGCGTGGATTGAGCGCATCAATTCGGAATGCGCCTTTATGGCGCTGCCGCTGGCGAACGCCTTTCGAGCCGCCTATATGGGGCAACTGGAATTCATCACGCGCCTGATAGAGAAGTTGAAAATTCCATGCGTGGTGATGGGCGTGGGCATACAGTGCGATTCCATCGACAGTCTGCGCGACGGCTTCAGCTTCGACGGCACGGTCAGGCGTTTTATAAAAGCCGTGCTCGATCATTCGGCCAAGCTCGGCCTGCGCGGCGAACTTACCGCGCAGTACCTGGAGCATTTGGGCTTTGTACGGGACAGGCACTTTCAGGTGATCGGCTGTCCATCCATGTTCAGCTTCGGTGCGGAGCTTCCCCAAATCAGGCTGGATGAAATCGGCCCGAATTCCCATGCGTGCATCAATACAAAGCCCGCAGCTTCGGCCAATATCCATGCTTTCATGCAGCGTTCCTGCGCTGCATTGCCGGATTATACCTACATACCGCAGACCACGCAGGAGCTATGCATGCTGAACCTTGGCGCGCTCCTGCCCGGCAAAAAATCGGGGGGGGGGGGGGGAATACAACTACTTCCCAACGTCGCGCAGCAGTTCGCTGTTGCGTGATGGGCGCGTGGCGGAGCTGTTTGATGCGAACGCGTGGATTGATTACATGCGTGGCTTCGAGCTCTCCTATGGCTGCAATATCCACGGCAACATTGCGGCGCTGTTGGCGGGTGTGCCCGCCGTGGTGATCGGGCGCGATCTGCGCGTAATGGAAATTGCCAACTATTTTGAGATTCCCTGCGTCGCTCCCGATGCGCTTGAGGGAAAACAGATACTGGATTTGTTGGACGGCCTGGACTTCAGCGGCATGAACCGGGGCCATGCGCAGCGCTTTGAGCGCTATGTGGATTTTCTGAAGGCCAACGGCATTGAAAATATTTACGCGCTGCCCGAAGCGCCGTCACCTACGCCCTTTGATCGGCGCATGGCCGAATGCGGCGTGCAGCCGCCGCTTCAGCCGCCCAAGCGCCTGGATTTCGAACGTCGCATGCTCGGTTTTCGTGTAACTCAAAGGGCGCTCTGCGCGGCGATGCGCAGACGGTTCAGGCGCGAACGTTGACGATTTGGAAATCGAGTTCTACTTTTGCAGGGCTCGATTCTTTATGTTACATGCTCATCTCGATGCGTGAGAGCGCCGCGCTGCCTTCATTGGAATTTGTAGACTTCTGTGCCTTCGGAAAAATATGAACAAATTGTGAACGTTAGCACTCACCTCTTGACAGTGCTAACAAAAAGACTATAATAATAATCGTTCCGAAGGGAAGGGCGTATGAAGCCCGAACGGACGGGGCAAACCTAAAAGAGCATAGCG
>CAKUDW010000039.1 GCA_934645275.1 uncultured Clostridia bacterium | reverse complement strand
ATTTAAGAGCGAGGGCTTCGAACGCGTGAATCCGTCGATTTTGAAATCGACCATTCTGAACGATTACCCAGGCTTCGAGGAGAGGCAGATTGGCTTCAAACGTTTTTCAGATGTAATGAAGGCTCTGGAAAAGCAGGGTCTGTTGGTGGTGGAAATGGACGAACAGCACACGATGTTGCTGAAAATCTGCTGATGGAGGCTGCGGTTGGGAGATGAAGAAATTGCTGACGGCTTTGCTGATTGTGCTGCTGGTCGTGGTGCTGGCAGTAGGCGGTTATGTGGTCTATGTTTTTCTGGATTACAGCCGGATTGAGGATCGCCAGGCGCTGGAAATTAGCCAGCGTGCACAGGGCGAACTGCCGCAGGGGCAGGCGCTCAAGATAACGAGCTGGAACGTGGGGTTCGGCGCGTACAGCGACGATTATTCGTTCTTTATGGATGGCGGCAGCGAATCGCGCGCTTATTCTGCGGACGCAGCGCGCGGCAACATTCAATATGCGATAGACTTTATTGCCGATGAAAATGCCGACTTGATGCTCTTTCAGGAAGTGGACTTTGATTCCACCCGCAGCTATCATGTAAACGAGCGTGCAATGATTGAGGACGCTTTCGCACAGCGCTTTTCGTCGGATTTCGCGGTGAATTACCATTCGAGTTATCTGTTTTACCCGATTCTCAAGCCCCATGGCGCGTCCAACAGCGGCATACTCACGCTTTCGAGCGCGCGCATAGAGGCGGCGGAGCGCCGCAGCCTGCCCATCGAGGGTGGGTTCAGAAAATTCCTCGATCTCGACCGCTGTTACAGCGTCAGTCGCATCCCCGTATCGGGTGGGCGCGAGCTCTGCCTGTACAACCTGCACCTTTCGGCCTATACGGCGGATGGAAGTATCGCCACGCAGCAGCTTGAATTGTTGCTCCAGGACATGCAGGCAGAATATGACGCGGGCAATTACGTGATCGCCGGCGGTGATTTCAACAAGGACATCTGGGGTGATTCCGGCGCGATTATGGGCGTGCCGGGCCAGAATTACAGCTGGGCTCAGCCGTTCCCGGTGGAGCTGGTGCCGGATAGTTTCAAGCTTGTAGATTCGCTGGATGCAGCGCACCCGGTGGCCAGCTGCCGCGATACCGGCGCACCGTATGTAAAGGGTGAAACCTATGAGGTAACGTTGGATGCGTTTATCGTGTCGGACAACATCGATGTGCAGCGCTGCGCAGTGCTGGATTCTGGCTTTAGATCTACTGATCATAATCCGATCATGATGGAATTCATGCTGAAGTGAGCCTATATAACGCAAAATGGACGCTGGGAAAGCAATTCCCAGCGTCCTGTCTGTTAAAGGGCGGATTCTTATAGATTCCGCATCAGCCGCACACAGCGGCCGAGCACCTTTACTTCTGGCGCAGGTGCAATCACGGATTCGAATTCGCGATCGAAGGCCTGCATCTGCAGGCGCATGCCGTCCATCTTCAGCATCTTGCGCACCAAGCGGCGGCCCTTGTATTCGATCAGCATCAGCGCGCCGTCCACGGCGCGGTTATCCGGTACGGTAAGCAGCATATCGCCCGCGTGTACACGGAAGCCGCGCAGGCTATCGTCTGCCATGCGGTAATAGAGCACCTTGTCGGGCGCGCCGCCTTCAATCTTGCCGCCGATGATCGGCGTGAGAATGTGGTCGATTACTACGCCGTTTTCATCCATCACCGGCACACGGCGCACCACGCCGCCCAGCGCATCTAGCCAGGCGTCTGTAGATTCGTTAATCTGTTTCTGCTGCTCGGCGCTCGCATTTTCCACCGGCAGTACGTAGGCGCGCGGCCGTGGACGAAGCTTCACTTCCGATTCGGCGGCAGCTTCCAGCTCGGCGGAAACCGGCCCCTGCGCGCCCAGCAGCTTTAAAATGCGCTGGGCCTGCTCATCGGATGCAATGCGCCGGCCGGACTCGATGTCCTTGATGACGCTTTCAGACATGCCACACTTCTTGCCGAGCGCCTTCTCCGTCATCTTTGCGGCGAGGCGCGCTTTTCTGATGGTATCTCCCAAACGGCTCATGGTTTACTTTCCTCCAATTCATCGCGGTAAGTGCGATTCAATATGCAAGTGCCAGTTTTCGTATTCGCATTAGCAGTAGCTTTATAAAGAATGCAGGGCATTCAGGAACGCAGCTTCTGAAGCCAATTTAAAAATCGCGGCTCAGGCGGCGCTTCAAAGCACATTTCCTTGCCGGTGCGCGGGTGTACAAAACCAATCCGGAAGGCGTGCAGCAGCTGCCCGCCCTCGACGGGATAGGGCATACGTTTCGGACCGTATACCGGATCGCCCAGCAGTGGATGGCCAATGGACGCCATATGTACGCGAATCTGATGCGTGCGGCCAGTGGTGAGTCGGCATTCGAGCAGCGTTGCGCCGCGCAGTTCCTCCAGCACACGCCAGTGGGTCACGGCCTCGCGCCCGCCGGACACGATGGCCATTTTTTTTCGGTCGGTGGGGTGGCGGCCGATCGGCGCGTCCACCGTGCCCTCAGTGTCGCGCATGCGGCCCTGAACGATGGCCATGTATGCGCGGTTTACGCTGTGAGCGCGAATCTGTTCGCTCAGGCTCAGGTGGCTAAAATCGTTTTTGGCTACCAACAGCAGCCCGCTGGTATCCTTATCGATGCGATGTACGATACCTGGGCGAATTTCGCCGCCAATGCCGGAAAGATGGTCCAGATGCTTCAGCAGCGCGTTGACCATGGTGCCGTCCGGATTCCCGGCGGCAGGGTGCACCACCATGCCCGAAGGCTTGTAAACTACGGCCAGATCGTCGTCCTGATAGAGTATATCCAGCGCAATGTCCTGCGCTTCCACGCTTGGCGGCACGGCTTCGGGCAGAGCAACGCTCACCTCGTCGCCGTTCTTGAGTGCGAAACCGGCCTTCTGCTGGACAACGCCGTTTACACAGACGTGCCCCTCGCGGATCAATGTCGCCGCACGCGAACGGGTAATATTTGCCGCACGCGCCGCCACTGTGTCCAGCCGTTCGCCGCTGGTTTCCATGCGGCAGAAAAACATTTCAGCCATGCTTCTTTCGCACCTCCGAAATGATTACGTCCAACAGCATCAGCGCCGCCCCCATGCAGATGAATACGTCTGCGGGATTAAATATCGGAAAGCGGATGAAGCTGAACTCAATAAAATCAATGACGTAGCCGTAGATCAGCCGGTCGTACAGGTTGCCGAAGCCGCCCCCTGCGATGAGCCATAATCCGGTGCGGAAAGCTTTCGGATATTCAGAGTGTCGCAACAGCACAACCACAATGGCTGCAATCAGTGCCGCAGTCAGCAACGGCAGCAGTGCGCCGCCCGAAAACAGACTGAAGGATATGCCGGTATTGTGTATCGGCTCCGTAAAGTGCAGCAACCCGGGCAGCACATCTACGCCGCCATGCGGCGTGCAGCGCATAATCAGTAACTTGCCGAGCCGGTCGATTGCAGCTGCGATCAGCGCGATCCACCAACCTTTAGCGCCTCTTTTCAATCGCATCGATGACCTCCGCAATGTATTCCCCGATTTGCGGGATATTTTTGGAAAGCAAATGCTGCACCAAAACGACAGCCGCCGCGCCAAGCACTGTGAAACCCAGTGAAAAGCCCAGCCCGCGCAGCATGCCGTAGAACAGGTTGGTGAGCACCAGTCGTTTCCTGTTCGACACATATTCCACATATTCGTCCAGACGCGCTCGTTCCAGCGTGCCGATCAGGCGTTCAATCAGCCGCCGTTCGCTCTCTTTCATACGCGTATTCCCTCCGCATGTTCAGTTTTCCTGTATGCAGGGAAGTTTATGTATGACGACGAATGACAAAAGGCGCGGACTGGCAAGCCCGCGCCTTTGATATCCAACGGAGTAAAAACCGCGCCTGCGAGCCCTTATTTCAGCAGTGCGTCGCTGGCGTGTAGCGCGGCCAGCTGTTCATCAAGCAGTTTTTTGAAATTGGCGCGGTAGGCGTTTACCACGCTCTGCAGGCGTTCTGCCTCGGCGTTCATTTCGGCTACTGCCTTTTTGGCGCTTTCGGAAATGGCATCGGCCTGCGCGTTGGCGTCGGCCAGCGTCTTTTCAGCCTGTGCATTGGCGTCGTCAATGGTCTGCTGCGCCTTTTTGTTGGCCTCGGAAACAGTTTCATCGGCGATGCGCTGTGCGCCGATCAGCGATTCACGCATGGCGCTTTCCAGGTTTTTGAAGTAATCGCCCTCGTTGTAATCGGGGGTCTTGTTCTCAAGCTCGGCCTTTTGGGCGTTAGCTGCGTTCAAGTCCTCCTCAAGCTGCTTGACTTGTCCGCTCAGCGCAAGATTTTCGCGCGCGAGCGTGCCCAGTTGCTCCGCCAGTTCATCCAGAAAATCGTCCACCTGTTCAACGTTGTAACCGCCGGACGCCTGAGTTGAAAATTCCTTTTCCTGAATATCCTTTACGCTGATTGCCATATGCTGTCGCTCCTTTTCAAAATAGTCGCTTGTGGGTAAGCGCGCGTGCGGCGCGCATGGAAGACGGGGGAAGGGTGCGCCTGTCAGAGCATGCGCAGCAGGCGGTAGAGCCACCACCAGAGTTCATTGACGATCGAAATACCAATTAGCGCGAACCAGCAGGAAAAATCCAGCGGTACGCGCAGCTTCGCGGTGATCCACAGACTCAACCTGCGAAACGGCATTACAAACGGCGTCACGAAACGCTCGAGCAGATAAAATGCCTGCCAGCGCGGGCGCAGCCAACTGAGCAGCGCGTATACCAGAATCGCGATGCGCACAATTCCCAAGAATATGGAACCGGCACGAAAAACCTGAAAGAGCGTCATGGCACATTCACCTCAGTTGCCGCTCAGAAGCGGCGATCCACATCGTAGGTTTCGTTTACTTCCACGTTCATTGGCGCGATCAGGTAGGTGCGGTCGGACGCCTTGCGGATCGTAGCGTGCAGCGCAAACACCGCGCCGGAAAGCGTATCCACCGCGCGCTGCATGATTTTTGGATCCAGATCGTCCATCGTCAGCACGACGGTGTTGTTCAGGATCAGATTGTCGATCACGTCGCAGCAATCTTCAAGGTTATGCAGCGCGAACATTACCGTGCGCTGACGCGCGGCTGCCGCACGGTTGGAACGCGGCGCGGCTTCAGCTTCAGGTTCGGTGGTGTCAAAGCGCGAAGCGCGCGGAGAATAATCGTAGCGGCCGGTACGCTCCTCGGAATAGGAAGCGCGCGGCGCAGTGCGCGTGGAAGCAGAATCGAAGCGGCTGGAGGTCGCGCCGGAACGGCTCATGCGCGGCGTGCGCGTGGGCTCGTAGTTGGGCGCGGCATAGCGCCGGGAAACCTCCTGACGGGTTCTCGGCTGCTGAATGCGCGCATTGCGCTGCGGCTGATAGGTTGCCTGCCGCCCATAATTGCCGGATTCATATTCATCTTCATAAGTATCGCGCGGTTCATCATCGTCGACGAGGCCGATAAATTCCAGTACCTTGCCGAAGCCGCCGCTCTTTTTGCGCGCCATAAGCTCTGTCCCTCCGTCGTCTATCTTTATTATTTATGCGTGCGTTCGCCGAACAGATTCCTGCCCAGCCGCACCATTGTGGCGCCTTCCTGAGCCGCCACAATGCAGTCTGAGGACATGCCCATGGAAAGGATGTCCATGCTTGTCTCTTTAATATCCATCTCTCGCAGCCGTTCAAACCACTCGCGCATCCGCCTGAAATAGGGGCGAACGGTTTCTGGATCGGTTGCAATCGGCATGATGGCCATCAGGCCGCGCACGCGCAGTCCGGGCTTTTCGGCACAACGCCGAATGAAGGGGAGCAAGTCGTCTTCATCAATGCCGCCCTTCTGCGCTTCGCGTGCGATGTTTACCTGCACCAACACGGGCATTTCCAGCCCGGCGGTTACTGCACGTCGAGAGATTTCGTCGGCCAACACGTCTCGATCCAGGGATTGGATCATTTCCACGCGGCCCATAATGTACTTCACCTTGTTCGTCTGCAGCGAACCGATTAGATGAATGTGCAGGCCAGGATCAAACTGGTCGATCCGGCTCATCAGTTCCTGCACGCGGTTTTCGCCGATCAGATTCAACCCTGCAGCATGCGCCATATTCACGGTTTCAGCGCTCTGCGTTTTGGTGACGGCACAGATCTGCGCGCCGCCCCATCGCGCGGAGGCCTCAGCGATGCGCTCCGACCAGAGCGCTATGTTGGCCTCAAGCTTTTCACGATCCATAGCATTCGCCTCTTACTTTATCAGCACGCGCTGGCCTACACCGATCGCGCCTTCAACCAGCGGCTGAATCAGCGCATTCTTGCCGTCGTTGGAGAGTACCTCCACCGGAATGAACGTGCCGCCCGGTACGTCGTAGAGCCATACGCCAATCTGGCCGTTCTGCTCGCTGAGCGCCTTGGAAGTGACAGACAGGCCGGAGATGGTAATCGAAAGCATCGCCTTGCCGGTGCGCTGGTAGATCAGTGGGCCGATGGGGTCGTTGATTTCGAACACGGCCAGCAGCGTGCCGCTGTCCTTCTGAACGCTGGTTACGGAAGCGGTGAAGGCCAAATCCTCAAAGCCCTGCATCTGAAGGTAGTATTCCTGTCCCACCACGGGATTCCAGGTGTTGGCGTCGGCCACCAGCGCCACATACCAGTGATCCTGATTCACCAGCCTGTATATGCCGGTGGACTTGGTGGATTTTGAGGAGGAAAGCTTCTGCCCGGCCAGTACGGCCCTGATATCGGCCGGCGTGAGCGAGGACAACGTATCGGGCGTAAGCTCGCTCTCGTAGCCGTCCAGATAGAAGGAGACCACGCCGCCGGACGGGGCGGTTTCCACCTGCCGCCAGGATTGAATGCTGGTCATGCGGGTATTTTCTTCATCGTAGAGCTTGGTGAGCTTGGTATCGCCGCGCTTGTTCTGGCGCAGGTATTCCTGGCGGTTTACCATGGCGGTTTCCAGCTGGCGGGCAGCGTTGAGCAAGCTGCCGCGGCTGTCGTGGTTCACCAGATGCTTGAATTCCAACACCATCAGGTCTACGATTGTGTCGTAGCGCTCGAGCGTGCTGTCCTTGATGTTGTTCAGAATCGTATTCTTGTGGTAATCTTGAATCTTGGCGCGGGTTTCTTCCAGCTTGGCCAACAGATTTTCAGAATAGCCTGCGGTGTAGATGTAGGCCACGGTATCGCCTTGATTTACATAGGCGTTTTCAGAAGCGATGTATTCGATGCGCGCCGTGGAATCCGACGCGACCAGCTGCTCGTCGCGCACCAGAACACAGTCCATCATCTGCGAATACTGGGTGTTAGCCGTCATTATGACGGCTTCCTTCATGCCCAACCCCAAATGAGGGCGCACAATCAGAAAGGCAATTACCAGAAGTATCAATAGGAATATATAAAATCTTCCGGTTACCCGTTTCTTCCTGCGCATAAGCCTCGCTCCGAACGTATAGAATAATTCCGCGGCCGTGGAATCGCGCGCGGGGCATGATTCCACCAATGAAAAGCCTATTGTGTATTATACCCGATAAAACCGCGCTGTGCAATGCAGATGTATTGACATTTTCATGCCAAAATGATTATAATGGGTAAAGATTGCGGAGGCTTGCCATGATACAATTTACTTCGAGCGGAATGATTCTGTTCGGCTTTGAGATTTACTGGTATGCGTTGCTGATTGTGGCGGGCGCGGCAGGGGCTATCCTGATTGCGCACGCGCGCGAGGGGCGGTTGGGTTTTAAGAAGGATACGGCGGTGGATCTGGCGCTGGCTGCGGTGCCGCTGGGGTTGATCTGCGCGCGGGTCTACTATGTGCTCTTTTCGTGGGAATACTATGCGGCACATCTGCAGGATATCTTATCCTTTCGGCAGGGCGGCATGGCCATTTATGGCGGCGTGATCGGTGGTGCACTGGGCGTATTTATCTATTGCAGGGCAAAGCGAATATCCTTTGCCAAGACGGCGGATCTGGTTGCGCCCGGGCTGGCGTTTGCACAGGCTGTGGGGCGTTGGGGTAATTTTGTAAACCACGAGGCCTATGGCGCGGCAGTGGTGAATTCTCGGCTGCAGTTTTTTCCGCTGGCGGTGGAAATCCCGGGTGCGGGCTGGCACTGGGCCACGTTCTTCTATGAATCCGCGTGGTGCTTCTGTGTGGCGGCGCTGCTGCTGACGGCCGAAAAGAAGCGCCGCTTCAGGCGCACGGGCGATGTGTTTTTGTGGTATCTGCTGCTGTACGCGCTGGAGCGCGCACTGGTTGAGGGACTGCGCACGGACAGCTTGTATCTGCTGGGGATGCGCGTTTCCCAACTGTTGTCGCTTGCGGCGGTAATCGCGGTGTGCACGGTGTTTGCGATGCGGGCGCGGCGGCAGTCGTGGCTGGTGCGCTGTGTGCCAGTGGCAGACGCGCTGTTTCTGGGCGCGGCCATCGCACTCAACCAGGGGGTACTCTGCGCCGTATTTGCTCTGGCATTGCCGGGCTTTGCGGCGATGATATATCGCTTTGATTCCTACCAAGGCAAACCTGATGAACAAGAGGGGTAATTCGCAATGAGAAATCTTACCATGCTGACGGATCTGTATCAGCTCACGATGATGTACGGCTACATGAAAACCGGTCTGCGCGATAACATCGCCACCTTCGACATGTTCTATCGCAGCAAGGATGAAAGCACGCACTACGCCATCATGGCCGGCCTTGAGCAGCTGATCGATTACATCAAAAACCTGCATTTCGACGATCACGCGCTCGATTACCTGCGCTCGCTGAACCTGTTCGACGAGGAGTTCATGCAGGAGTTGCGCAAATTTAAGTTCCACGGCGATATATACGCCGTGCCGGAAGGTACGATTGTGTTTCCGGGCGAGCCGCTGATTCGCGTGACCGCACCGGTCTTTGAGGCGCAGCTGATAGAAACCGCGCTGCTGAACATCATTAATCATCAGACGCTGATCGCCACCAAAGCCAGCCGCGTGGCGCAGGCCGCCGAGGGCGATACGGTGATGGAGTTTGGCCTTCGCCGCGCGCAGGGCCCGGATGCGGGCATCTATGGCGCGCGCGCCGCGATTATCGGCGGTTGTCAGTCCACCAGCAACGTGTTGACCGGTGAAATGTATTCCATCCCCATTGCGGGCACGCATGCGCACAGCTGGGTGATGTCCTTCCCGGACGAAATTACCGCCTTCCGCAAGTATGCTGAAATGTTCCCGACCAGCTGTCTGCTGCTGGTGGATACTTACGACACGCTTCGCAGCGGCGTACCCAATGCGATCACCGTGTTCAACGAACTGCGCGCGCAGGGGCACGAGCCGGTCGGCATCCGCCTGGACAGCGGCGACCTGGCCTACCTGAGCCGTGAGGCGCGCAAGATGCTCGATCAGGCGGGTTTCCCGAATACCATCATTTGCGCTTCCGGCGATCTGGATGAGAACCTGATTCGCGATCTGAAGCTTCAGGGCGCGTGCATCAATACCTGGGGCGTGGGCACGAAGCTGATTACCAGCGAGGATTGCCCGTCGCTCGGCGGCGTGTATAAGATGAGCGCGGAGACGATTGACGGCCGCGTGATTCCCAAGATCAAGATTTCTGAAAACCCGGTAAAAATCACCAATCCTGGCATCAAGAAGCTTTGGCGCATTTATGACAACAAGACAGGCAAGGCCGTGGCCGACCTGATCGCGCTGGAGCATGAGGAATACGATGCCAGTAAACCCCTCACGATATACGATCCGGTAAACACCTGGAAGAGCATGACGCTGACGGATTATACCATGAAGGAGCTGCACACGCAGATTTTCAAAAATGGCGAATGCGTGTATCAGTCGCCCACGCTTAAGGAGATCCAGCAGCATTGCCGCGAAGATCTGGATACCTTCTGGGATCAGTACAAGCGTCTGCTCAATCCCCATAGATACAAGGTAGATCTTTCCGACAGCCTGTGGATGCTGAAAAACTCAATGCTGCAAAGTTATCGGCATTGAGCAGTATCGTCAAGCCGCTCCGCATGGAATACAGCGGGGCGGCTTGACGGACCGTTATGGCGGGCTTATAATTACAGAAAAGGGAAAGAAGTGCTCCCCGAGTGGCGACGCTCAAACCGCGAAAGCTGATGACTTCTGGATTTGTCAGAAGTTGCCGGCTGTTTTCTTTTTTGGCCGGTTTCTTCGGGAAGGGGGGAAGGCAGTCAGAATAAAAAGTGGGCGGGAGTGAAGTTTCCCCGGGCAGGCTTTGCCCAAACCGCTTTGCTGGATTATTGCGATGTACAATTGCAGAGCCAATGACTTCTGAAAACTTGCAGGATCAGTGATTTGATTGCGCAGTTTTCGGGCGTTGGCGCTGCTTTTTTGTGCCTTCGCCCTGCGCAGCTAGAAGGAGGCGTTTTTATGGTATTCTCTGTTGGGTTAATATTGATGTTTGGGCTTGCTGGCGGCATGCTCTTTCGCCGCATGCATCTTCCGAGTATTATGGGCGCCATGCTTGCGGGAGCCATGATCGGCCCATATGTGCTCAATCTGCTGGATGACGGCTTTCTGACGTTTTCCGGCGATATCCGCGTGCTGGCATTTGTCATCATCCTGCTCAGGGCAGGGCTGATGCTGGATATATCGGTGCTGCGAAGGGTCGGGCGTCCGGCGTTATTGCTGTGTTTTGTGCCGGCAACGCTGGAAATACTGGCGTTTTTTCTGTTTGCCCCTACGATACTCGGCGTTTCACGAGTTGAAGCAGGCATACTTGGGGCAATTATGGGCGCGGTATCTCCGGCAGTGGTCGTGCCGCGAATGACGCGGTTGATGGAGGAAGGCTGGGGGACGGACAAGGGTATTCCGCAAATGATTATTGCGGGTGCATCAGCGGACGATGTGTACACGATAGTATTGTTTGAAGTGCTGCTTTCTATGGAAGGCGGCGATGGGATTCGTCTGGAGATGTTGGTACAGATTCCAGTTTCAATATTGACGGGTGCGGCGCTCGGTTGTGGAATCGGGTTTATGATTGCGTTACTGTTTGAACGACTTCGAACGCAGTCGATGCAACGTTGTCTGCTGCTGTTGGCGCTTGCAATTCTGCTTATTGCGCTTGAGGATACCGTAAATGCTATCGTACCGTTTTCGGGTTACCTGGCGGTGATTGGCATGGGGATGGCAGTATTGGCATGGCGACCGGAGAGCGCTCGACATGCGGCAAAAGCGCTCTCAAAGGCCTGGACGGGTGCAGAGATATTTCTCTTTGTGTTGGTCGGCGCGGCGATTGATCCGTCTGCCATGCTGCAGGCAGGACTTCCACTGGTCAGCATGATTTTTCTTGGATTGGCGTTTCGAATGCTGGGCACGTGGCTGTGCGTGGTCAAAACGACGTTGAGGGCGCGCGAACGACTTTTTGTGATGCTGGCGGAGCTGCCCAAGGCCACTGTTCAAGCGGCGATTGGTGGCATCCCACTGGCTATGGACTTGAACTGCGGTTCACTTGCGCTTTCGGCGGCGGCGCTTGCCATTTTTATTACTGCGCCGCTGGGCGCGAGGGCAATGGACATAAGTTATTCGCTTTGCCTGCAAAACGAACATGTGAAGGGAG
>CAKUDW010000038.1 GCA_934645275.1 uncultured Clostridia bacterium | reverse complement strand
CCCACTGCTTGAGCTCGTTACCCGCCTCTACCACGGCCATTGGCTCGATGAACAGCGTGGAGCCGGTGCCGGACTGGTCGTGTACGATGCCGGGCACATTGGCGCGGCATTCGGCCTTCACGGGTACTACATAGCGTCCGCTGCGCATGGTAATGATTGCGTCCATCAGATATTTCTGGGTGGACGCGCCGCGGATGATGGTGTTGAGCTTATCGCGAATGCGGTCGTTCAGGGCGCGAATGTGGCGGCGAATGGCCGCCAGCTCGCCACTGGCATGGTCGCTGATTTCATCCTCGGACAGAATCGCGTCGAAAATGTCTTCCTCAAGGCGACGATTGGCGTACAGCGTACTGCCCAGCGCCGTCAGCAGAGGCGTATCGTCGCGTTCCACATTGAGCGCGCTGCGCGCTAGCCGCGAAGCTTTGATAGCGTCGGCAATCTGCAACAGCGCTTTGGCTGAGAGCGTTGCGCCGATTTGCGCCATCTTCAGAAACTCGCGCACATCGGTGAAGCTCACGATCGGATTCGAACCGTTGTGGGCGAGCACCGCGCCCGCTTCCTCAGTTTCGGCCTGCCGGCGGCGTACCAGCGCGGCGTCGCCTGAGGGTTCTATCCGCAGTGCGCGTTCGCGCCCCATTTCGCTTACGGCCAGCGCCGCCATTTTTTCGCGTATCTTCGGAAATTCCAGTACGCGTAGATTGCGTTCATTCATATTTATTCGACTCCTCGAAAGTAGTGGCCGGTGGTGGTATTCATCTTTTCAATACGCGCCCATGCCGGGTCGCGGCGCGGATCGTTCCCGGAAAGATACAGTGCGTGCAGATGCACGACGTCCTCAACCGGATCGTCCATCTCCAACAGCAGCCGCCAGCCCTCGGCCCGCGGCAATGCACCCGCGCGGCGGAGCAGCATCAGCACAGCAGAATTCATCAGCCGAATCACGCAGCCGTTCTCGGCGGCGACGCGGCGCAGCGGAAAGGTTGCGCCCGTGCGGTCGGTCAGCGTCATGGCGTTCAGGCGCGCATCCGGCGCGCAGCTGTCGCAGCGTCGGCAGGCAGCGTGCTTGCCGGGCAGATTTTGCATTGCCCGTAGCGGACAGTGCCGAAGCTGCATCAGCGGCAATCGGCCATACACGATCAGTTCGCGGCGACCGCCTAGCGCGTCAATCTGGGCGCGGTTCAATTCCACAGAGGGGGTATACAGGGAAATCCCCCAATCTTTTATCTGCGCCAGCGCCAACGCGTTGGCCAGGTTCAGATGCATATCGGCGGCAGTCTCGCCAGGCCAGCGCAGGTCGAACTGGCCGATGTTTGAAAGGTAGCAGCGCGCAATGCGCCCCTCGTTTTTGAGCGCCCAGATGTTTAGCGCGCGCAGGTCTGTTTCTGACGCGACTGGCGGCAGCACCAGATCAAAGCGCTCCGGCAGCAGCGCAAGCGCGGCATCTAGCGCCTCGGAGCGAATGTCCTCGGGCGCAAAGGCGGCGCGGCCGGCGCCGGCGTCCAGTGCGCGGCACAGCTGCATTGGGTCGGCACTCTGCGCGCACAGCTTCGGTTTCACGTCTGAAACCGGCTCGGGCGCGGGGAGGCTCATGGCGGCGCAGGCATGCGCCTGCCCGCCGCGCATTTCGATCAGCGATTCCACGGCCCGCCGCCGCAGCGCGTTCAGCGCGGAGAGCGGCAGAAATGCGTTCGCGTCGATTTCAGCTGCGTAGTCCCGCAATTCAAACGGCGTGTCGCCCAACTTTTCGAGCTGGCCGTGCACGCGAGCAGCATCGATGGGACGGCTGAGCGCCGCCTGCACGGCGTCGCCAGATACCCGCGCGATGTGCGCGCCGTCCGATATCTCCAGCGTGGCGGGCGCGCCGGTATTCAGGCGCAGCCGCATGGAAACAGGGAACTTTCTATGTTCGCCTGCAAAGCTTTCTGCCATACGTTGCATCTGTTCGCGTGAAACCAATCGAATCAGCGCGTCGCCAGTTCGCGCCTCGCGCAAACTGAGCTTTTCGGTTGCCGCCATGGCATTTACCGGGATATCGGTATTCCCACGGCGCAGCGCCAGCACGTCTTTTGCGTCCACGGGCATGGAAAGCGCAACTTCACCGTTTTTTGTGCAAGCGCCAATTTCAACGCCCATGTGGTTCGGACGACTGGGAAACATAATCCTGCAGTCCTCTGCGCCAGCTCCATAGCCGCGCGTGAAGCCGCCGCGATTGAACATCTGGGCCAGTTCTGCTTCGGCGCGGGCGCTGTCAAAGGGTACTTTGCTTTCGAGCGTATCCAGCGCGCCGCGATAGGCTTGCGTCGCCGCGGCTACATATTCCGGACGCTTGAGCCGGCCCTCGATTTTCAGGCTATTCACGCCCGCCTGCACGTAGGCGTTTAGTTCCGGCAGACCGCACAGATCGCGCGTGGACAAGAAATAGCCCTCGCGTGCGCCCGTGCGGTATTTCATGCGGCAGGGCTGAGCGCACAGGCCGCGATTGCCGCTGCGTCCGCCGATCATGGACGACATCAGGCATTGACCGGAACAGGATACGCAGAGCGCGCCGTGTACGAATACCTCGAGCTCCGGCCCCAGTCCCGTACAGCGCGCGATTTCGTCAAAACGCATTTCGCGGGCCAGCACTACACGGTGAAAGCCCTGTTTCGCCAGGAATTCCACACCCTGGCGGTTGTGTACGGCCATCTGCGTGCTGGCGTGCAGCGGCAGCGTGGGCGCCATCTGACGTATGGCGCGCGCCACGCCAAAATCCTGAACGATTACACCGTCTGCGCCCGCACGGCAGATCTCGCCGATGGTGGTCTCGAGCCGCGCCATTTCGTCCTGCCTGACCATGGTGTTCAGCGTAACGTATACCCGCACGCCGCGCGCGTGGCAATATAGTACGGCTGCGTCCAGCTCGCCGCCGAAGTTATCTGCGCTGCGGCGAGCGTTGAAATCGCCGGCACCGAGATACACGGCATCCGCACCGCATTGCACGGCGGCGACCATGGCCGGGGCGCTACCCGCGGGGCAGAGCAGCTCCGGGGCACTCATGCCTTGTCTGCGCGTGCGCGCAGCTCCTCAATTTCGCGTTTCAGGCGACGGATTTCTTCGCGGGATTTCATCATGTCGTCCGCGGCGTTCACGGCCGTCAACACAGCCAGTTGGCCGCCGGGCAGACGTGTGGCCTGATACAGCTCCCGCATCTTGCGATCTACCCACGCGGCGACGCTCTGAATGTATTCTTCTGAATCGTAGCTGGAAATGGCGTATTCCCGGCCCGCGATGTGTACGGTGGTTTTGATTTTTTCCATATTGGGTTATCTCCCTGCCATTTCTGGCACACACTTAAACTCTTCCGATAATATAATATCATAAAGCGGCGCAATGAACAACCATCCGCATTGAAAAAAGAAGGCGAGGTCTGCACGCGCGCCGTGCGCCTGGCATAGACTTGAAGTGTGCTTGCAAATTGCTGCGGCGCATTTGGCGAGTGCATTCTGAGGCATGGAGGCGATGGCGTGCGCGGGACTTGTTTTAGCAGCGGCGGCGGTGGCGGCAAATCAAAGTCCGGAATTGTGGGTATTGTGCTGATGGCGGTGGGCGTGCTGGTATTGCTGCTGTTCGTGCCGTATTGGGTGTGGACGTCGGTGTTGTCGGTGTTGCTCATCAGTGTGGGGTTTCTGATTTGGCGCTTCAGCTGACACGGCCGCCGGCGCAAAGGAAATAGACGGGCTTGCTGCTCTTATTCAAGAGGAACAAACCCGTCTAAAAAGAATATGAAGCTTCAATTTCTAAAAAGAATATACTTCCTTTTTACAGAGCGCGCTCGACTTTGTTGCTGCGCAGGCAACGCGTGCAAACAGACATGCTCTTGGGAATGCCGTTCACGAGAACTTTAACCTTCTGCGTGTTCGGAGCCCAGGTGCGGCGCGTCTTGCGGTTAGAATGGCTCACGTTGTTTCCATAAACCACGCCCTTGCCGCAAACTTCACAAAACTTCCTCATACTCTATCACACCTCCTTCAAGGGTATGTCACATCAAAACAGTAGAATTATATCACTGATTCCGGCAAAACGCAAGTGGGCTGCGTGTAAAAGTTCTGCAATCAGCGCCATTTTTTTTCGGCGGCAGGCAAAAACATGAAATTTGCGCGCTGCACACTTTGTTTTTTGGCGATATGCTTGCATAATCGGCCAAAAGAAGTTATACTGATAATGCGTGGATTTATTCCGCGAATTGTCTGACGCGCTGATTTCGACAGCGCAGCTTGAATCTTTCGGATTCGAGCGCAGGCTGGTCGTGCAGTAGCGCGACTGCTATCAACGCACCGGAGCCGTGCCTGCGGCAGGTTCCGGCAGCGCCGGACAGGCATCCGGAGGATGCGTCCGGGCTGGTCGCGCTTGCGCAGAGCGCAGTAGCGCGACTGCTATCAATGCCTGAACGGAGGTTTTGAAATGGATTGCAAGTTTAAAACCGATCTTGGCCTGGTGACGGTCAACGACGATGTGCTGGTGCGCGTTGCAGGCTATGCTGCGCTGGATTGCTATGGCATTGTCGGCATGGCTTCAAAGCGGTCCACGGACGGTATCGTTCAGCTGATGGGCAAGGAAAATCTTGGACGGGGCGTGAAGATTCGCACCTCGGGCGATAAGGTGGATATTGATCTGTTCATTATCGTTGAATACGGCATTTCGATCAGCGCGGTCGCAGCTTCTATTATTGAGACCGTAAAATACAAGGTGGAGCATCTCACGGGGATTCCGGTGGGCCGCGTTAACGTGTGCGTCGAGGATATCCGCGTCTGATGGATTTGAAGATCCACAGCTTGGAGGATTAAATGGCAATAACGAAGATAGACGGTTTGATGCTCAAGGAGATGTTTTCCTCGGGCGCGGCCCTGCTGATTCAGAATAGGGAGAGCGTGGATGCGTTGAACGTATTCCCGGTGCCGGACGGAGATACGGGCTCCAACATGTCCCAGACGATATCGGCGGCCATCAAGGAAATGAACTTGAAAAGGTACACGTCCGTAGCGGATGTGGCGGATGCAGTGGCCCGAGGCGCGCTCAAGGGCGCGCGCGGCAATTCCGGCGTAATTCTCAGCCAGATTCTGCGCGGCCTGGCACATGCGCTGGCCGGACACGAGGAAATTGACTGCGCGCTGTGGGTACAGGCTGTGCGCGAGGGCGCGCGCACGGCATACAAGGCCGTGATGAAACCTAAGGAGGGCACGATTCTGACGGTGATCCGCGTGATTGCCGAGCAGATGGAGGCCGCAGGAGCGCGCTTTGACAATCTCGAGGATATGTGGCGCTTCATGCTGAGTGCGGGCGATGAAATTTTGAAGAAGACGCCCGAAATGTTACCGGTGCTCAAGCAGGCCGGCGTGGTAGACAGCGGCGGCATGGGCCTGATGGTCGTGCTGCGCGGCATGTATGCGGCGCTGACGGGCGAAACGGTGGAAATTGGCAGCGGTGAAAGCGAAGCGGCGGCGCAGAGCATGCCCGGCGAATTCGTAGACGACCATGGCGATCTCTCGGTAGAGGATATTCAGTTCGGTTATTGCACGGAATTTATCGTGTCGCATCCGCGGCCGGACATGAAGGAGAGCGAGGTTGTGCGCCTGCGCAAGCGTCTGGAGCGTATCGGCGATTGCGTGCTCGTGATTTCCGACCTCTCTGTGGTGAAGGTGCACGTACACACCAACGAGCCCGGTAAGGCCATTCAGTACGCGCTGGAGCTGGGTGAACTGGACGCCATCAAAATTGACAATATGTTCGAAGAGGCGCGCGAGCGTGAACAGAAACGCGCGCAGGCGCAGGAGGCCCAGTTGAAGGAATACGGCGTGGTGGCCGTAGCGCTGGGTGCAGGTCTGGCGGACATTTTCCGTGAGTTGATGGTGGATGAGATCGTGGACGGCGGACAGACGATGAATCCGAGCATTCAGGATCTGGCGCAGGCCGTGGAAGCCACGCACGCGAAGAATGTATTCATTTTGCCGAATAATACCAACATCATTCTGGCGGCGCAGCAGGCGGCAGAGCTGACGAAGCGAAACGTGATCGTGCTGCCGACGAAATCCGTGCCAATGGGCATTTCCGCTATGCTGGCCTTCTCACAGGAAGCGAGCGTGGAGGAGAACACCGCGGCGATGACGGAAGCTGCCGAGAACGTGCATACCGCGTCCATTACTTACGCCGTGCGCGATACGGTGTACGACGATCACGAAATTCATCAGGGCGACATCATGGGCATGATCGACAACAAGCTCAGTGAGCTTGGTAGCGATATCGCCGAAGTGAGTCTGGCCGTGACTGAGAAGATGGTTGGCGATGAAACTGCGCTGATTACCGTGTATTACGGCAGCGATGTATTGCCCGAAGATGCGGAGGCGCTCAGCGCCGAGTTGGAGAACCGCTATCCCGATTGCGATGTGGAGCTTCAGGCGGGCGGACAGCCGCTGTATTACTACCTGATCGCAGTGGAATAACGGCATTGTTAAAGGCCTAAAGCAGATCCGTTACCGGGTCTGCTTTTTTGAAGGACAGGAATTAGCCAAAACGCACCGAAACCGGCGCAGAGCACCGTTTCCGGCAGCGCGGTGCTGAGAACCAAAGGTTCCGCACGATGCAGTCGCCGTTCTTTGAATGGCGACCTGCCCACTGCTGTGCAGGGACAGGTGCTTTAGACTGGTCGCGCCTCTACAGGAGTCGCGACTGCTATACCAGTGTTTTGCGGGTCGGCGGATTCCAACGAAATGCGTCGGCAATTCTTGAAAACATGAATTGTTTTATGAAAGGTGGGGAAGCATGTGCCGATGGACATTTCGCTCAGCGATATTCGTGGCGTGGGTCCGGCCAAGTTGAAGGCCTTTGAAGCGGCGGGTATTCACAGCGTGCGCGATCTGGTCATGTTTCTACCGCGGGATTATCGCGATTTGACTCAGCCAAAACCGTTGAGCGAGCTGCGCCCGGGCGATACGGCGGCGGTTCGCGTGCGCGTGGCCGGCGAGGCAGCGCAGCGCCGGGCACGGCGGTTGGTAATCACGAAAGTTTTTGTGACCGACGGCACGGATACCATCGCTGCCGTTTGGTACAATCAGCCGTGGCTAAGAGAACAGCTGACGCAGGGGCGGGAAATGACGCTCTACGGTCGTTGCGAAGCGCGCGGCGGTTCGGTGCAGCTGTCAAGCCCAAGTATTGAAAACGAGGGCGGCATCATTCCGGTGTATCGCACCATACCGGGCATACCGGCGCGCACGCTGACTCAGTGCGTGAAGGCGGCGCTTGCGGCGTGCGAGGGTCAGTGGCCGGATGAACTGCCCGAGCGTATCCGGCGCAAATACGGCCTGTGCGAGCGCAACTTTGCCATGCGAAACGCTCACTTTCCAGACAGCCGCGAAGCGCTGGACGCCGCCCGGCGGCGCATTGCCTTTGAAGAGCTATTGCTGTACCAGACGGCGCTTTCGCTCACGCGGAGCACTGGCGAACCCGGCGTACAAATTGATATACCGGACGCGCTGCCGGAGAGATTCTGGAGCGCGATGTCATTTCCGCCCACCGGCGCGCAGCGCCGCGTACTGGAAGAAATAGCGGCAGATATGCGCTCGCCGCGCGCAATGGCGCGTATGGTGCAGGGCGACGTGGGCAGCGGCAAGACGGCCGTGGCCTTCGGCGCGATCTATCTGGCTTGCCTGGGCGGTTATCAGGCGGCGCTGATGGCGCCGACGGAGGTGCTCGCCGGGCAGCATTATCAGGGCGCGCGGGCGCTGCTTGAACCATTGGGGCTGAAAGTAGGCCTATTGACTGGAAGCATGACGGCAAAGCAGCACCGGTTGGCACACGAGGCCATCGCTTCCGGCGAATGGAACGTGATCATCGGCACGCACGCGCTGATTACTGAAGGCGTGACCTACAGTAAGCTTGGCCTTGCTGTGACCGACGAGCAGCATCGCTTCGGCGTTCGCCAGCGCACGCTGCTTGAAAAGAAGGGCGCGGGACCGAATGTGTTGGTGATGTCCGCTACGCCGATACCGCGTTCGCTGTCGCTGATTCTCTACGGCGATCTGGACATTTCCGTGATTGACGAGATGCCGCCCGGACGCAAGGCGGTCAGGACGCGTATCGTGCCCGAAGCCAAGCGGCAGGACATGTATGAATTCTTGCGCCGCGAGGCCGGGCGTGGGCGGCAGATTTATGTCGTCTGTCCGCTTGTGGAGGAATCTGAAGCCGTGGATGCGTTGCCTGCGGAACAGGTATATGAAAATTTGCGTACGCAGGCATTGAAGGATTTGCGCGTCGAACTGGTACACGGGCGCATGAAGCCCGCGGACAAGGAGGCGGCTCTCGAAAAATTTCGCCGCGGCGAATGCGATGTGCTGGTATCCACCACGGTGATCGAGGTGGGCGTGAACGTGCCCAACGCCACGGTGATGGTGATCGAAAACGCCGAACGCTTCGGGCTGGCGCAGTTGCACCAGCTGCGCGGACGCGTGGGGCGCGGCAGCGAGGAATCCTGGTGCTTTCTGATGGCGGAGCCGAACGAGCGACTGAAGTATCTGGCGGGCACACCGGACGGCTTTAAAATTGCGCAAAAGGATATGGAACTGCGCGGGCCGGGCGATTTATTCGGCACGCGGCAGTCGGGTGCAATTGTGCTGGGCGTGGGCAGCTTTGCGGGGGACACGCAGCTGTTGAAGCTGGTGCACGACGAGGCGCGCACGCTGTTGAAGGAACCTGATTCTGAGGACGCACAGGCGGTGATTCGCCTGGCCAGGGCAAATTGGCTGCAAAAATTTAAGGACGCGGCCATCAACTGATTTCATAATATTTTTTTACGGGCGCAAAACCGGCGGAAGTGGTCGGCATTTGCGCCCTTGATATTTATTTTGCAAAATTCGCAAAAAAACCCAGTGGACAATTTCCAGTGTAAAAGCACTGTTCCCGGTCAAAATAGTTCACAGACTGAAACGGGAGGTGAAAAAGCATGATGACGCCTGAAAGCAAGAAGGCGATGGAGAACATGAAGTTCGAAGTCGCGCGCGAGCTGGGCGTGAACCTGGTCAAGGGTTACAATGGTAACCTGAGCGCCAAGGAGAACGGCCACGTCGGCGGCGAAATGGTTCGCAAAATGATCCAGGACTACCAGAAGCAGCACAGCGGCAACTGATTGAACGCACGGCGTTTGAGAAATCCGCAACCCTGCGCGCTTTGAGCCAGATGGCGAGGCGGAGGGCGAACAGCCCGCGCTGAAAAGCGCGCAGACAATTCATCTATGTTTTTTAAGGAGAATAACGAAAATGAAGAATAGCAAGATCAATGTTCCGGAAGCGCGTCAGGCCATGGCCAACATGAAGCAGGAAGTGGCCAACGAGCTGGGCATCACCCTGAACCAGGGCTACAATGGCAATCTGGCCTCCAAGGATGCCGGCCACATCGGCGGCAACATGGTTCGCAAGATGATTGAGGCGCAGGAGCGCTCCATGAGCGGCAACCGCTAAGGCAGGCTTTGAAACCAAATCGGGGGATCGTCCGGCATTCGCGCGGGCGATCCTTCGTCCCCGTTTTGGTTGAAAGGGTCAATTGGGAATGCGTATGCGCAGCAAATCGCCCTCATTTACCGGCGCGCAGCAGTCCATGCTGTATATTTCGGATGGGCGCGTCGCGGCGTTCACGGCGTTGTTTTCTGCGTCGCGAATATTGCGGGCAATAAAGTGCATACCCAGCGCGGTTGGGGAGAGAACTTCGATGTCGTCGCCCTCGAAGATGCGGTTGCGCAGCTCAATTTCGATGCGCCCAGCATTCGAACGTTTCACCACGCCCACAAAGCGCGTTTCCTGCAAATATACGCCGTCGTCCGGCACATGCCTTTTTAGTTCGCCAAAATAGAAGCCCGTGGAATAGGGACGGTGACTAGCGGCGCGCAGCTCGCGCTGCAGCAGCGCGGTTTCAGCCTCGTTTGCCGTACCGCGAAGCAGGCTGTCGATGCGGCGGCGATAGGCGCTGACCACGGTGGCAACGTAGAAGGGCGACTTCATTCGGCCTTCAATTTTAAAGGATGTTACGCCCGCGTCCATTAATTGATCCAGAAAATCCATACAATTTAAATCGAACGAGCTGAGAATCGTGGTGCCGCGTGCATCCTCTTCCACGGGGAAAAACTCTCCAGGGCGCGTCTCTTCTGTCAGGTGGTATTTCCACCGGCAGGATTGCGCGCATGCGCCGCGGTTTGCGCTGCGGCCAGTCAGATAGGCCGAAATCATGCATCGCCCGGAATAGGCCATGCACATTGCGCCGTGTACGAACGCTTCCAGCTCCACTTCATCCGGTAAATTGCGGCGCAGCGCGCGAATATCTGTGAGCGGCATTTCGCGCCCGAGCACGATGCGCTTAACGCCCAGCGATGCGTAAACCTGCGCTGCGCGATAGTTTAGGCAGTTCGCCTGCGTGCTCACATGCACGGGCAGCTCCGGCGCAGCTGCGCGTATGGCGGCGATTACGCCCAGGTCTGCGGCGATAACCGCGTCCGCGCCCAGCGCCTGAAGCGCTCGGGCATACTCGCCTGCTGCGTCCGCTTCGGCGTTACCTGCAAAGGCATTCACGGCAACATAGAGCTTCTTTCCGGCGGCATGCGCGGTTTCGGCAGCGGTGGTCAGCGACTGCATGTCAAAGCCCACGCTGCCGGCGCGCAGCTGGAGCATCGGTCCGCCGGCGTACACCGCGTCCGCGCCGAAGCGCAGCGCGGTTTGCAGGCGCTCCATATCGCCCGCGGGCGCGAGCAGTTCAAAATTGTTCTGGTTCATGAATCGGCATTCCATTTCTGTTTTTAATCGCGCAATTCCATGCACTTTTTCAAGTATACACGTTGAACTCGTCCTTGACAAGGCGCATGCTTGCAAAATTGCGCCTATGGGGCTATAATAGATGGGCGAATACGAAAACAAAGGGAACAAATGGTGACAATTATGCGACCAACTGTTTTGAAGATATCTGAACGGGCGCTGTACAATAATGCCAGCGCCATTCGAAGCGCCATTCCGGAAAATGTGGGCATGGTATGCGTGGTGAAGGCGAACGCCTATGGTCACGGTGCAGTTGAGGCGGCAAAGACCATGCTGGCCGCGGGGGCGAACGCCTTTGCCGTGGCCATCGTGGAGGAGGCCGAAGCGCTGCGCGCGGCGGGCGTCGCGCAGCCGGTACTGATACTGGGCGGCGGCAACGAGGATTCGCTGCGCCGCGCCGTGCGAGCGGACGTGTCTCAGGCCGTATACGATGCGGATATGCTGGACGTACTCCAGGACGAGGCCGCGCGTTGCGGCCGGACGGCAAAGGCGCACTTGAAAATCGATACGGGTATGGGCCGCATCGGCGTGCGCGATATGAACGCGCTGGACGCGCTGCTGGCGCACTGGCGCGACGAATGTCCGCAGGTGCGCATGACGGGCATTTTCACGCACTTCTGCGCCGCAGACAGCGACGCAGAATTTACCGAACTCCAAAACGCGCGCTTTCGGGAAGCGCTGGATGCGGTGCGCGCGGCGGGTTTTTCACCCGCGGCGCATGCGGCGGCCACCACGGCCATGATGAACTCGCGCTATCAGTATGATTACGTACGCGCAGGTATCGGACTGTACGGCACGCTGCTGCCGGAGCTTGACGGCAAGCTGGAATACGCGCAGACGCTGGCGACGTATCCCGTGCGCCTCGAGCGCATCGCGGCGGGCGAGAGCATCGGCTATTCGCGCACCTTCTACGCGCCGCGAGATATGCGGGTAATGAC
>CAKUDW010000037.1 GCA_934645275.1 uncultured Clostridia bacterium | reverse complement strand
AAGCAGCGCAGCTCATTACCGCTGCGGCCGATGAAGAGGCCAACATTATCTTTGGCGCGGGCATTGATGAGAACATGAAGGATGAGGTAAAGATTACGGTCATCGCTACCGGCTTTGAAAAGACGCCCTTCGCAGCGGAGAAAAAGAAGCCTGCTTCCTCTTTCCTCGACAGTGAGGAAGAGGCGGAGCCTCGCCGCGAGCGTCCGGCCCGCAGCTTTGAGGATGCGGAGGTTTCTCCGATCTTCGAGCGCAAGCAGCGTCCTGCCAACCGCGAGCGCCGTTACGAGGAGCCGGATAAGGAATACAACGCCGCAGCGAGCGACGGCGAACCCCGTCCGCGCCGCAGCCGCGTCTATTCCGACGATTCCCCCGAGTCTCGCACGCAGGCCCGTCGCGGCTTTACGCCAGATGTGCCCAGCTTTATGAAGCGCAAGGGCGAAAATAATAAGTGACTTGCATGAATATGCCGCCGAAGCAAACTGCTTCGGCGGCATGTGTTTAAAGGACAAGAATTTGCGGGTCAACGACTCTTGTAAAAAGGCGTTGATAATTCCTCTGTACTGGACATATTATTCCCCGTCGTCGGCTTCCGCAATTTCCAGATACTTTTCGAAAACGGCGTTGAGTTCCTCTTCGGACTCAATGGTGGTGTATACATCGTTGCCGTCCTCATCCTGAATGATGCGCATGATCACCAGCTCGTCGTCTTCTACGTCCTCCATCGGCTCTGCAGGGGCGAGGCAAATGTAGATGCCGCCGTTGTGTTCGAGCGTCATCAGGTGCTCAAAACGCACGTCGTTACCCTCGTCGTCCACCAGTTCTACGATGTTCTCAGCGTCCATTTCCATGTCCTGATTGTTGAATTCTTCGTTCATATGCCAAACCTCGCTTTGAAACAGTTTTTTTATTCCATCTTTGGATCGGGTTTCTTCCTTCCAGCCGCCCGAATCCAGAAAGGATTGCAATATATAGGTTGCCGCCAGCTTATCCACGACCTGTTTGCGGCGTGAACGGCGCACGTCCGCCTGTAGCAGCACGTCCGTAGCCAGTTTTGTGGTCAGCCGTTCATCCTGAAAGCGTACTTCATAACCATGCTCAAGAAGTGTATCCGCCATTTTGCGTACGCGCGCAGCCTGAAAGCCTTCACTGCCGTTCATGTTCAGCGGCAGGCCGCAAAGAATGCGATTCGTTTCATATTGGCGGCACAGTTCGTCTACGCGGGCGACATCATTTTGCAGGCCGCTGCAGAAGATGGTTTCCACGCCCTGCGCGGTTAGATCCAGCGGATCAGATACCGCTACGCCGATGCGCCGCTCGCCCACGTCCAGACATATTACGCGCATTTTGACCTTACACCACCTTGATGCAGAATTGAGGACACACCCGCGCACAGTAGCCGCAGAAAACGCACTTTTCGCTGTCCACCTGCGCGCGACCGTTCACGATGGAAATCGCGCCCTGCCCGCAGCGCGCGGCACAGCGGCCGCAACCCTCGCAGTAATCGTGTACCATCACATGGCGGCGCTGGCCGTGAAGTTTCTGCATCTGCGCTTCCGCGCCTTCCAGTCCTTCGACGAGCGCGACATTTGCGTCGATTTCCTCGATCGACTGCATACCCACAGCTACGCTGTCGATCAGTGGGGAAGTGAGGGCGTAGCGCATGGCCTCTACGCTGCGCTGAATCAGATGCCCACCACCCAGCGGTTTCATGGCGAATATACCGATGCCGAATTCACGCGCGTGTGCAATGGCGGCTTCCATGTCGGTGCGCGTGCCGTCTTGAATGCCGATGCCGCCGATGTTGATCAGCGGATGAATCACGCGTATCTGCGAAAAGCGCGGCGATGCCTGTACGCAGCCGCTGTAATGCGTGCTTACGCCAACCGCACCGATATGACCGCGACGGCGCATTTCTTCCAAAAACAGCAGCGCCTCTTCATGGCCGCGCAGGGTATACAGCGATTCCTGCTCGTGCAACATAAAGAGGTCAATGTAATCGCGCCCAAGCCCGCGGAAGGCACGTTCCAATGCGGCCTGAGCCGTTTCACGGTCGTAACAGTAAGCCTTTGTGCTGATTACGTAGTCCGGCGCAGCCTTCAGCGCCAGTTTAATGTGTGGATAGTTGGCATACAGATCCGCCGTATCCAGAAAGCGCACGCCCCGTTCGTAGGCATGCACCAGCAACCGAGCGCCCTGCTCAGGCGTCATGTTCTTTTGCAGGGGAGACAGCGTGAGCGTACCAAAGCATAATTTGCTGACGCTCAAACCGGAAGAACCCAAAGCAACGCTCTGCATTTACTTTTTGTCGTGCTCCACCACATAGAAGCGCACAAACTCCTCCAGCAACTCATCGCGCTCGAGCCTGCGAATCAGCGAACGGGCGTTGTTGTAGCTGGTTATGTAGGTCGGATCGCCGGAGATAATGTAGCCCACGAGCTGCAGAATGGGATCATGCCCCTTCGCCTTCAGCGCCTGATATACATATTCGATAATTTCAGCGGCGGACTCGGGTGTATTTGTGGGCAGCCTGAAATTTTGCGTTTCGCCCAGTCTGTTGTTCATGGTACACCGCCTTTCTCTGCAACACACATACAACTTGATTATAGCATATCTCCCATTGAAATTCAATCTTTTTCTTTGCGTTGAACAAAAACTCTATATAGCGTTCGCATCGCCATCATTGCGGGCAGCGCTAGCAGCATGCCCCACATGCCGCCGGCCTGAGCAGCCAGAAACAGCGTGATTAGCACTGTGGCCGGGGAAAAACCGGTGATGTTGCCCATTACGCGCGGCGAAATGACCAACCCATCGATCTGCTGCACCAGAAACAGAACGGCCACCGTCAGCAGCGCCAACTGCCAGCTGTGGCTCAGCGCAATGATGACGGCGGGAATACCGCCGATGATTGGTCCAAGATAGGGAATTACGTTGAATATGCCCACGATCAGTCCCAGCAGCGGCGCACCCGAAACGCCAATAATCAGCAGTCCGACCGTGGCCAGTGCGCCCACGGCCAGCGCAATGGTCGCCTGTCCCTTAAGGTACAGGCGCAGCTCGCGCAGAATTTCATTCCCTGCGCGCACGGCGTTTTTGCGCCACGCGCAGGGAATTGCCAGCTCCAGTCGAAGCAGCATTCGATCGCGATCCGCCATGAAAAAGCAGCTCAGCGCGGCGGCAAGCGCGAAGCGATAAGCCGCGGAGGCAAAGCTGCTCACGGCTGTGGCCGCCGATTTTGCGAAGCCTGCCAGTTCCTGCTGCTTGCCCGCAAGGTCAATTTCTGGCAATGTGAGCCCCGGCAGCTGGGCAGCCAGGCCCCGCTGCGCGCTATCTGCGAGAATCTTCAGTTTTTCAAGCGCATTTGGTAACAGCGCGGCTGCGTCGCGGGTCTGTTTCAAGACCACTGGCGTGAGAAATACCAGGCATGCCGCCAGAACGAGTGCAGACAACGCCAGCGCGAGCACGGAGGCCGTTGCGCGCGGCAGCTTTTTTTCAAACAGCTTTGCAAGCGGCAGAAGTAGGAAGGCGAGCATACAGGCGCCAAAGAATATGCCAAGCGCATCGCGCACCAACGGCCAGAAGCAGACCGCCAGAAGTGCGGCACATGCGAATACCACTCCGATTTTCAGTCCCTTTCGCCAGATTTCTCCTGTCCGCTCTTCCATGCTGTCCATCACTTCCTTCTTACACCTATATAGTGTTATCCATATAATGGGATTTGGCCTGCGGCGCTTGTACCGCAGGCCGCGCTTTTAGCGCTTGCCGGTCAGCTCGTCCGTCTTTTCAGACAGCCATCTGCCGCCACGGCGCAGCTGCTGGTTCCATTTGCGTTCAGTCTGCCAGTTGATGACGCCGAACATCGTCGCCGCCATGCCGCCGATCAGCATGCCGGTCATCACGCCGCGCATTTTACCGCCCTTCATGATTCGTCCTCCTTTTCGCATTGATCCGCCGCATCCAACACAATGACTTCGGTCAGACAATCGTTCATTGCGTATTTCGTGACGCATTCCCGGCCAGTAAGCAGGTCGTCCCAGAAGCCGCGGGTGAGCTCCAGAGAAGTTACCATGAAGCTCAGCTCGTCAATCTGCGCGCCGACAATGGCACCGAGCCGCTGCCCGCAGGCCGATATGGCGCGGTAACAGGGAAAAGCGTTGCCGCAGCGCCGCCGCTTGCCGCGGTCATCTGCGATGACGGCCATTTCACCGATCAGTTTCAGCCGTTCAGATGAAATGTAGCGCGTGCCGCGCAGCCCGCAGTCTACCCATACGCCCTTGAGCTGCTCGAGATCACCGGAAAGCTCCGCCTGTACCAAGCGGCCGATCTTTTGCCGGTTCACGATGACGGGCAGCCCAATCAGATTTCGCAATTTGCGCATATTCTCGCTCCGTCATTCAGGATTTTGGCGCTATCTATTCTGCGCGCAGTCGCTCCATCATTTGCGCGCCAATTTTTCGCAGAACTGCCAGACATGTTTAATTTGCCCCGAAAAAGCCGAAAATACGCGAGTGTTGAAAGCCTGTATAATAATTCGACACAGATTTGACACACTTTTTTGCTACCGTAAAATACAGACAGGGAGGTGATGATATGGAAGCAAGACAGAGCGGATACCGCGTTTTGGTGGCGGACGACGAGGCGAGCGTGCATCAGACGCTCGACGAGGCCTTTCGCAGGGAAGGCTATCAGGTTCTCTCGGCCTATGACGGCGAGGAAGCGCTGGACGCTATTCGCAAGCTGCGCCCGGATATCGTGGTGTTGGATGTGATGATGCCTAAAAGGGACGGACTGATGGTCTGCCGAGAAATACGAAAGGAATCCAATGTACCCATTATCATGCTCAGCGCCAAGGCGGAGGAATTTGACCGCTTGCTTGGGCTGGAACTGGGTGCGGACGATTATATTGCCAAGCCGTTCAGTGAGCGCGAAGTGGTGGCCCGCGTCAAGGCGGTGTTGAGGCGCATTCATGAAACGGCCGAGCCGGTGCGTGCATCGCATTTGGTGGCCGGTAATCTGGATATAGATATGAATTCCTATGTCATCAAGCTGGGCGGCCAAGTCGTGCCCTGCACGCCCAAGGAAACCGAAATCCTGTGGGCACTGGCCAGCAATCCAGGCATGGTGTTCAGCCGTGAACACTTGCTGCAAAGCATATGGGGCTACGACTATCTGGGTGATACCCGCGCGGTGGATAGCCATATCAAGCGCATTCGCGCTAAACTGTGTAAGCCCGGCAATGGCTGGGATATTCGCACCGTGTGGGGCGTGGGCTATCGGTTTGAGCTTGATGGCGAATGAAAAGGCGCGGTTCAGAAGAATTATTTGTTGGTCGTATTTATTCGTAACTCACGGAATCGCCCAAATTGGTTTTTCCTGGTTTTGTCATTTAAAATGTAGGGGTGCGAAAATGGATATCGCGCCCCTAAAAACATTGTTTGGGGCGACTCAAAGGTAAAGTCAGACTTGGAAACTTAACAGTTGATTTTGTAGGCGGTTTGCGCTATACTTAAAAACAGAGCGCTCTTAAACGGGGGCGAACGCGTGAATATCTGCCGAGAAATGGACGGGTCGCCGCATGGCGAGGCATACAAGGCGAAGTGCAATGCGCACATAGCTGGTTATACCTCGATTGGTCATGCGGACATTGCGAAGACGGCAGATTTGAGAACAGGAGGAGAGTCAAAATGAAAAGATCTGAAATCAATGCCGCCATCAAGTGGGCGGACGAGCTTCTGAAGAAAAACAATATTCGACTGCCGGAGTATGCTTATTGGGATATGGATGCCTGGAAAGCGCATGCGGACGAGCTGGAAACCATTAAAAAGGTCATGCTTGGCTGGGATATTACTGATTTTGGCACCGGCGATTTTTCCACCGTCGGCGCAGTGCTCTATACCGTGCGTAACGGCGACATGAACGACGATAGCGTCGGCGTACCCTATTGCGAGAAGTATATCGTAATGAAGGAGGGCCAGCGTCTGCCCAAGCACTATCACGTGTTCAAGACTGAGGATATCATCAACCGCGCAAACGGCGTGTTGGCCGTATATCTGTGGAATGCGGACGAAGCGGGCAACCAGCTTGATACCGACGTACACGTGTTCATGGACGGCATTGAGCGCACATTCAAGGCGGGCGAGGAGATACTGGTGTATCCCGGCAACAGCATTAGCCTGAAACCGTATGTGGCACATATCTTTGGGCCGAAGCCGGGCATGGGCGATTTGGTGGTCGGCGAAGTTTCCAAGGTCAACGACGACAATACCGACAACTACTTTCTGGAATCCACTGCGCGGTTTGCGGATGTTGAGGAGGATGAACCTGCGCTGCATCCGCTGTGCAACGAGTATCGAATTCTGGACTGACGATGGTTTTAATGGCCGCCGGTTTTACCGGCGGCCATGTCTATATATAATGATAAGAATCAGTAAATACTGAAGCTTTGCAAGCCGGCGGCTCCAAAAAAGAATACGTCTACAATGCTTAACTCAGCAGAAAATCTTTCAGCGCGTTCACGCTGTCAAATGCGTTGGGCAGATTAATATCGGCCATTTCCGCGCGTGTCCTGAACCCCCAGCCGACCCACGCGGCGTCCATGCCCGCGTTTCGGGCAGTTTCGATGTCCACGGCGCTATCGCCGACATAGATGCTGCGCTCTGGTGCGGCGCCTAACGTGGCCATGATGCGTTGAGCCGCCGTCGGATCGGGCTTGCGCGGCGTGGTTTCGCATTCGCCCATGGCCATGTCGTATTGACCGCTGAAATGGATATGGCACAGATTTTGAAGCGCAGCGTCAAACTTGTTGGAATTGACGCCAACCTTCACGCCCGCGGCGCGCAGCGCGCCGAGCAGATCGATTATACCGTCGTAAGGACGGGTCAGGTCGTTCATGTGCTCGCGGTAGTATGCCTTGAATTCGGCCAGCACTTCGGCGTGCGTTGCGTCAGATGTGCCTGCGGGCAGCGCGCGTCGCATCAGGTTCGATACGCCGTTGCCGATAAAGCGGCGGATGTCTTCCACGTCGTGTGTGGGAAAACCGTGAGCGCTCAGCGCGTGGTTGACCGCGCCTGCCAGATCGCCCAGCGTGTTCAGAATGGTGCCGTCCAGGTCGAATATCACAAGTTCGTATTTCATGGTTTATCTGCTCCACTTTTTGTTTGATTTCACTATAACAGAACCTTGGGTTTAATTCAGATTCAATCGGGTTAGAATTTGGTTATCAGTTGACGCTGGCATGAAAGTTTCTTGCATTTATTGTCAATTCGAGCCGGGTATGATACAATGTATAATGGTATATTGGCTTGAAAAGGAGTTGCATTGCGCATGCAGGCATATGATGGCTTTGCCGGTATCTATGATCTCCTGATGGATGATTACGATTATCCGGCGTGGGCCGATTATTATATGAAGTTGCTCGGCGCAGACCGGCAGCTGCTTGCCTCGCTGTGCGACTGTGCCTGTGGCACCGGTTCCATGACGCTGGAATTCGCCGGGCGCGTATCCAAAGTGACTGGTGTGGACATTTCCCGGGAAATGCTGGAACTGGCGAGCCGGAAGGCCCGTCAAAGGGGCGTTCAGGCGCGCTTCGTGTGTCAGGACATGGCGAAGCTCGAATTACCGCGGCCAGTGGACGCGCTTACCTGCGCTTGCGACGGTGTAAACTATCTGACGACGGATGCGCGACTCGGCGCTTTTTTCCGCGCGGCGCATGCTGCGCTGAAGCCCGGCGGCGCGCTGGCCTTTGACGTATCCTCAGCCTACAAACTGCGCCATGTGCTTGACGGGCAGTTTTATGGTGAAGAGCGCGACGAAGCTGCCTATCTTTGGCAAAACCGGCTTGACGGTGACATCCTGACGATGGACATCAGTTTTTACATACGACAGGACGATGGCCTGTACCGCCGCGTGACGGAGACGCACCGGCAGCGCGCCTACGAACCGGAGCAATTGGTTCAGGCGCTGACGGCGGCGGGCTTTTCAGATATTCAGGTCTATGGCGACCGCCGCTTTGCGCCGCCTGCGGCCGACGAGCAGCGCCTGCACTTTTCGGCACGCAGGCAATGATATTTGGAGGTAAAAGAACCATGGAAGCAAACAGATGCGACGGCATTTATGATATTTCACTGTTGAACGGACAGGCACGCGCAATTTTGATCGAGAGCACGGCGTTGGTGCAGCGCGCAATGGATATTCACCGCCTTTCGCGCATCGCTACGGCGGCGCTTGGGCGTACGCTTACCGCAGCGGCGATGATGGGAAGCATGCTCAAGAACGATGGCGAATCCGTCAGCGTTCAGATTAAGGGCGGCGGACCAATCGGCACGGTGCTCGCCGTGGCGCATGGAGATCTAACTGTAAAGGGCTACGTGGATAATCCCGGCGTTGATCTGCCGCGCACTGGCAAAAAACTGCCCGTAGGTGCGGCAGTCGGCCGCGACGGGCGGATGACAGTCGTGAAGGATCTGGGCTTGCGTGAGCCATATGTGGGCCAGGTTAGATTGGTGTCCGGTGAAATCGCCGAGGATTTTGCCATGTATTTCACCGCATCCGAACAGACACCCTCGCTGGTGTCTTTGGGCGTGCTGGTGGACGATACGTGCGTAGAGGCCGCAGGTGGGCTCATCATACAGATGATGCCCGGTGCTTCGGAGGCCGCCATTGCATCCATTGAAAACAGCGCGGGCATGTTCGCTGATATTTCGGGCACGATGAAGGAATACCATTTAGAGGGCGCGGTGGATCAGCTGTTGATGCATTTGCAGCCGAAGATTCTGGAAAAGCGCGTGCCGCGCTATCGCTGCGATTGCGGCCGCGAACGCATTGAACGCATGCTCGTTACGCTTGGCTCGCAGGAATTGCAGAGCATGATTGACGAGCAGCATGGCGCACAGGTGGATTGTCATTTCTGTCTGAAGCGCTATAAATTCTCGGAGGATGACCTGAAAATGCTGCTTGAGGCGGCGACGATTCGGGAGGGAAAATGAAGCAGAATCCAAAAGTTGTCAGCATAAAGCGCAGCGCGGCCTATGTGCATCACCGGGCGATGAAAAACATGCGCGATAATAATCCGGTGGATGCGCTGGAGCTGATGCGCAGGGCGGTGGAGCATTCGCCCGATAACCGCGAATATTTGCTGGATCTGGCGGAGTTTTATTGCGAAATGGGCTACCATGAGTTGTCCAACCGGATTTTGCTGGATATAATTGCCGGGGGCGGCGCCCCTGCCGAATGCTATTATGGATTGGCGTTGAACCAGTTCAGCAGAAACGAGTTGGAATCGGCGCGGCGCGCGCTGATGCTCTATCAGAAATGCGCGGGCAATGACGAGTATATTGAGGATGCAACTGGGTTGTCGGCCGAAATCGAGTATATGCGCGCGATGAAGCGTCCGCTGGATCGGCGGCTGGGACGTGCGTCCAGGGGCGCTGCTCGGGCATGCGACGCGCTGCGCAGCGGCGAGACGGAGCGAGCCGTGCGCATCTTTGAAAAGAGTCTTGAGCGCAACGCGAATCAGCCGGAAATGCGCGCGATGTATGCGCTGGCGTTGAAGCTCACGGGGCGCAGCGACGCTGCGGTAGCGCAGGCGGCGCAGATTGTTTCCGATGAGGATGCGGGCGTGCGCGCGCTGTGCCTGGCAGCGCAGGTATTTCGCCTGGCGGGTTGCGAAGCAGAGGCACGCCGCACCATTCGACGTGCCGTAGAAATGAAGCCGCAGGATGTGGAACTGCGGCTGCTGATATTCAGTCTGGGTGAAATGGACATGCATGCGGAGGCGGCAGAGGCCGCGCGCATGGCGCTGCGCGAGACGCCGCATGAAAAGTCGCTTTTGCATGTGCGCGCCGTAGCGCTGAAGCTCAGCGGTGCGGCCGATGAAACGCTGCTGCCCTTCTGGCAGCGGATACTGCGCATTGACCCTGAGGATACCGTCGCCAGGTACTATCTTGCGGCGGCAGAGAAAGGGAAACTTGGTCAGATTGAACTGGACTATGTCTACGATGTACCGCCAGAGGAATTTACGCGCCGCGTGGATATGCTGGCAGCGCCGCTGGCAAACGGGCTGGAAGCTGCGGTCGAGCGTTGCCTTGCGGATAATGAATATCGGAATCTGCTGATCTGGGCCGCGTCTTCGAGCGATCTGGATTGCGCCCGCGCTGCGATGATGGTGCTGGCCTCCACGGATGATCCCGCCGTGGAAAGCGCGGTGCGCGAGCTGCTCTATCGCGGCGGCGTACTGCAGTCTGCAAAGGCATACGCCGCGTTTTTCCTTTCACTGCGTGGGGCGGACATGTCTAAATTTATGCCGCCGGATGCGGAAGCAGGCGACGCGTGGCTGCCCGAACCGGATAGTCTGCTTAAATCGCTGCCCGTGGGTGAACGCCAGCTGGTGCGCTTTGCGGGCGAGATACTGGAGCAGGAATACGGTCTCAGCGCACAGACCGGACTTGCAGCGATGTGGCGCGCGTATCGCGAAAGCGGCGTCGGCAGTGATCCATTGGTGTGTACGCAGGAAGCGGCGGCTGCACTGGCCTGGAATTATCTGCTGGGCCATGGCGAAAAGCCTAAACCGGAGGCACTTGCGCGGCAGTTTGCGTGCGAGCGGCGCAGGCTGGTGTTCTACGCGCGGCGCATGGCGGCCGTGCTGGGGAAAGCAATGGGGGAAGAACAGAGTGAAAATCATTGACTTTGACGCGAAATTTTTCGAATATGCGCGAAAATGGATTGCGGCGCATCCGGGTCTGACCGAGCAGCAGATTGAGGACAGCTACAACCAGATGATGTCGGAGTGGATTGCGCTGCCGGCTGACTGGTTGGACGGCAGCACGCCGGAGCGCTACTTCGAACGGTTTTCAGATGCGGATGAGTTGCTTGACGGGCTGGAGGGTTATCACACGGCAAATGTCAATCTGCATGAGCCGCTTTACAGCCGTATCGTGCAGCTGGGCGAGCCTTGCGCTGAGCGCCTGACGGCCATACTGTGCGACGCTGCGCGCGACGAGGGCCTGCGCGCAGAAGCGTTGGGACTGCTGCGCGATATCGGCACGCGCAGGGCTGACGCGTATTTGGAAGAATTGGTTGCTTCTGCCGAGGAACAGAGCGAGATCTGCGATATGGCTGCGGACATACTCAGCAGTCGTGGAGCGGAGACTGCCGGGCGGTTGCTGAATCGCTATGAAGGCGCGCCGGATTATGCGAAAACTTTGATATTGGATATCGCCTGTAATTTTCCGGGCGATTCGCGGATATACAATTACCTAGTATATCGTCTCAAAAACGAGCCGGAGCATCGCGCGTTGAACGCGTCGCTGCTGGGCAAGCTGGGGGATGCGCGCGCCATTGAACCGATGCTGGAGATGATGCGCCTTTCAGACATCAGTTATTACGATTACATCGAGTTGCGCGATGCGGTTGAGGCGCTTGGCGGCGAAGTGGCGGACGAGCGCAGCTTCTATGGCGATGCAGATTTTGAGGCGCTGCGCAATATTTGAATTTGATGAATGCAAGTTTAAAGGAGCAGGCGGGGGAGGGTGATGCCGGTGTTTTGTGGACAATGCGGTAAGCGGGTAATGGACAACATGCTGTTTTGCCCCTTTTGTGGCGCGGCGATTGTGATTCCGGATCAGGATGAAGCTGGAAAAACCGCGCTTGCGCCGGAAACGAAGCTTTCAGAAACGGCGGCAGGGCTTGCGCCGGAAGCGGACGGCCCTGTGAGTCTGTTTGGCGATGAGAGTGCGCGTGCGTCCGAAAAAAAGGAGGCGGAAGAGGAATTCGTGCCTCTGTCGTTCGATTTTGACCGAGAGCTAGAGCGCGCTGCGGAAGCACCCGTTGAACCAGTTTCGGTTGAACCGGAACCGGTTCCGGAG
>CAKUDW010000036.1 GCA_934645275.1 uncultured Clostridia bacterium | reverse complement strand
CCTCACCAGTTTTTGCTGGAATCCTTTCAGATTTTCGGGCGTAAACCTGCAAGGAAACGCCGACAATTCCTATGTGCAAGCTTACACTTCGTTCTGATCGCAGCTCAGCCATGCGGTAAAGCGCACGCCTGTGGCGGTGTTCTCAACGGCGCAGCGCGCGCCGTGCAATTCCAGTATCAGTTTTACCAGATACAGCCCCAGCCCGCTGCCGCCACTGTTGCGGTTGCGGGACTGTTCCACGCGGTAGAAGGGCGTGAAGAGCGTGCTCAGTGCGTTGGCGGGAATGCGCGCGCCGTCGTTTTCCACGCGAAGCGTATTGGTCGAAAGCCATATGCGTATCGCCGCGCCTTCGGGGGAGTAGAGCAGCGCGTTCATCAGTATGTTGTCCAGCGCGTTGGATAGCAGGTCTGCGTTGCCGCGCATCTGCACACCAGGCTGAATATTGGCAGTGAGCCTGAATACGCGCTGCGCAATCAGCTCCCCGGCGCTTTCCAGCTGCGCCGCAAGCAGCGCGCTCAGATCGACTGCCTCGCATTTCAATGCCGCGCCGCCGGATTCGATGCGGCTGATGGTTAGTATTTCGCGAATCAGGCGCTCCATGCGCCCGGTTACTTCCAGCGCGCGCGCCAGGTACTTTTCCCGATCACGATAAACGCCCACCTGCGCCAGCATGCCGCCGAGCTGTCCCTTCAGTATGGTCACGGGCGTCTTTAATTCGTGCGAGGCGGCGGAAAAGAAGGCGAGGCGCTGGCGTTCCAGTTCGCGCTCATGCTCGATATCGCGGCGCAGCGCAGCGTTGGCACGCTCCAGTTCAGCCATTGCGCTGGACAGGTTGTCCGACAGCAGGTTTAGGCTTTCGCCCAGCGCGCCGATTTCGTCCCTGCGTCCCGGTTGCCAGCGGGCGCTGAAATCGAGTGCGGCGATGCGGCGGGCAATGCGGCTGATTTCCGTTACGGGTCGCGCGATCAGCCGCGCATGAAAAAATGCAGCCAGCAGCGACAGCATTACGACGGCCAGCAGCAGCCAGGGCAGCACGCGCTTCATGGCTTCGACACTTTGATTTGCGGCGCGCAGTCCGCCGTGAACAGTCAGCTCCGCGCCTGTGCCGTCGGCAAAGCGCAGTTCGCGCATGCTTTCCATGTCGTTACTGCTGGAAAATGTGACTTGCTGAATAGCGTCGGCACTGGTCGCTGCGTCTGCCGTGCCCGCATAGGCCTCCTCTGTGGCGATTTCCGCGGCCATATCGCCGGTATAGTCGCCTTCTTCAATGGTCGTTGCGGCGTAGCTTACTTCGGAAGCGGTATAGGCAAGGGTATCGTGCAGCACGTCCCCGCGCTCGTCGATCAGGCAGGTTTCCGCGCCCGTTTGCCGCTCGAATTCCGCCAGTATGCCGTCGCAGTCCCTGGGAAGCGCTGCGGAAAGCCGATCAATCAGCGCGTCCGTCTGTTGCTCGAGCTCGCTTTCCAGCAGCGCGCTGTAACTGATGGGCGTGAGATAGGCGATCGCACCGCAGCTTATCAGGCATATCGCGATCAGCAGCGCGGCGGTCATTGCAAATATGCGCAGCGTCAGGCTGGATCTAAATCTTGTCCACACGGTAACCCATCCCCCGCACGGTATGAATGTAGCCGTCGCCGATTTTGCGGCGCAAATTTTTGATATGACTGTAAATCACGCATTCATCGCCGAAATAATCGTAGTTCCAGATGCGGTTAATCAGCATCTGATAGGTCATTACCCGTCCCTGGTTCTGAAGCAGCTCGCGCAGACATTCGAATTCGCGGTTTGTCAGCTGCAATTCCACGCCGCCGCGTGCGGCGGTGCAGGCATCCAGATCGAGCGTCAGGTCGCGGTAACAGAGCCGGTTCGGCGCGTCGCTCGTTCCGCAGCGGCGCAGTATAGCGGCGATCTTTTTCAGCAGCACTGGCATGGAAAACGGTTTGGAAACATAATCGTCGATCTGAAGATCGTAGCCGCGCAGCTGTTCAGCCTCTCCGTCCAGCGCCGTGAGCATGATAATGGGCACCTTCGAGCGCCCGCGTATCCATTCGCACACGCCGAAGCCATCCAGCTTCGGCAGCATCAGATCCAGCAGTACCAGATCAAAGCGCCCGTTCGCGAAGATGTCCAGCGCGCGCAGGCCGTCCTCCGCAACCTCCGTCTGATAGCCGCGCTCGTTTAGCCACGCGCACAGCAGCTCGGAAATGTCAAAGTCGTCCTCGACGATCAAAATGCGATACATGTGGCGCATCCTCCCGGTACAGCTATTCTCTCGATAAATAATAGCACAGCTTTTTGTATTTTGGCTGAATTTTCGCCGCGAAAATAAAATTTGCGGGGCGTTCGGTCATCGAACGCCCCGCTCTGCCGGTAGATCCCGTTTTAGTGGGTGCGATAATCTACGGGTATGACGTGCAGGCCGAGCAGCTTGCCGTCGCCCGCCGCGTCGGGCTGTGTGTAATCGCGTATGGTTTCCAGGTCGATCTCGCCGGTTTCGCGCATGGAACAGGTGACCTTGCCCTGAAAATCATCATCCGCGGGCGATTTACCGTCGCTCTGGCGCACATCCGTGAAATGGCGCACGCGCTTACCCATGTAGACCAGCGTGTCGCGCTCGGCGTCATAGCTCAGACCAAATTCTGCGTAGGGTGCGCAGAACACGCGCATATTCTCGGCAGAGGAATGGGCAGATTCGACTGAGGTGCTGTCCTGCGCCATCGATGAGACCTCGCCGGTGGATTCGATGGCCTCGGCGGAGCTGCCATCCCAGGCAATTTCAATATCGTTGTCCCATGAGGTGTAGGTTGCGCCGGTGTAGGCTGCGCCGCTCCCAGCAGACACAGTTGCTTCTCCCGTCGACGTTGTCAGCGGCAGCACGCGGTCGGCCTCGCCGGGAGAGCGCACCGTCACGTTGTCGCGGCCGATGATGAAGGTTTTGCCGTCGGCCTGATAGCTGTCCGCGTCGCCGACGAAGGTGTAGATTTCGCCGTCCAGCGCAATGCTGGTGGCCTGTGCCAGCGCAGGCGCGCAGAGCGCGGCAATCGCGAGCGCCGCCAGCAGGGTGGGGAACAGTTTCTTCAGCAGTTTCATATAGAATCATCCTTCCTTTCCGTTCGCTTTGGAACGGTATAAGCATAGCGCCGCAAGTAGGATCTGAGCTGGATTCTATCTGAAGATTTGCTGAAGCATTGTCGAGGTTTCCTTTATAGGAGAATGGCTATGCCGCTGTCGAGAACGGACGGCGCTACCGGAGCCTCCACTTTGTGGAGTCTTCGGTAGCGCTTTTGCGAATTCTCGCCCTTAAAAAAAGGGAAATGCCAAAGGCGGCATTCCCCTATAAAGTAGCACTTTCTCATTCCGGAAGGCTTGCCGCAGCGATGGACTGGCCTACGCGACGGCTGGATTCATCCGGTATGGTCAGTTCAATTTGCTCAGCCAGCGCCGGAAATTCGCCCGCAAGCACTTCGCGCGCGCGGTTTAACAGGATTACGCCGCCCTCGCCGCTGGTAACGCGGCCCATGATCAGCACATGGCGCATGTCGTAGAAGCGCGCATAGTAGGCGATGGCATAGCCGAAATACACGCCGATGGTTTCGTAGATGCGCACGGCGCGCGGGTCGTTTTCAGCCATCAGCTGCTGGATAATTTTCAGTTTTTCGGCGGGACTGAGCGCTTCGTCCAGCGGAATACCCGCGGCCGGAGCAAGCTTGATGGCGCTGTCCTGTGAGAAATACTTCACGCCGCAGCCGTAATCGCCGCTCCATTCGTCTACGGCGGCTTCACGGTTGAAGTCCACCGGTACGAAGGCCAGCTCGTTTAGCCAGCCAGTGATGTTGCCGTGCATGTCCACATAGCCGCCGGCCTCACTGGTACCCATGGCGATGCCGAGCACGCCGTTATCGTTCAAATCCATTGCGCCTGCCAGCGCGGTTACATCGCCGTCGTTGGCAACCCCGATGGGGATGTTTTCCCCCAGTTCCTTCGCTGCGTCCAGATAGATATTCTTCACGCGGCGTTCGAAGTCTTCGTCGTTCACTTTTACGAACAGTGACGCAACCATTACGCGGTTGTCGATCAACACGCCCGCTGTGCTCACGCCAATACCATCTACACGCGGTAGCTTGCTCGCGGCGGTGCGGAAGGCCTCCATGATGCCGCTGTAATGGTATTCGGGGTCGGATTGCGTTTTCGGATGCCAGACAACCTCCTCAGAATATACGCTTTCACCGTCGATTACGGCGCTGACCTTGCGGTCGCTGCCGCCTGCGTCAAAGCCGATGCGGCAGCCGCTCAGGTGGCGTCCCACGGCGCTGGCGCTGCGTTTGACCTCGGGCATGCCGGCTTCGTTTTCTACATGAACTACCTCAAATGGGCGTTCATACACGCGGCTCATGAACCACACGTCGAATTCGCGCAGTCCGCCCTTGCGGTAGGCGGCGTTCTGATAATTGTAAATTACTTTCGAACCACAGATGTGGATTTTCCATCCGCCGTAGATCCACAGCAGCGTCTTGATGTAGCGTTCCAGCACGGCGCAGTTCAGATCATCGTCCACACCGTCGGGCAGGATATCCAGCGCAAAGCGCTCGCAGTAGCCGCGATTGCGTTCCAGCGCCACGCATAGGCGCTGGCCACCTTCAGCCTTCACGCGCGCTTCGAAGTCACGCAGTATCATTTCCATTGGCTGAAAACCGGGATCCAGAGGAGCGTTGTACTTAAGCATCATGGCTAATTCTCCTTGTTGTTATGCAGTATAGATGGTGCGACCGCCAGAAATGGTGCGGCGAATATTGAAGCGATCATCACAGATGACGATATCGGCGTCCTTGCCTGCTTCCAGCGAGCCCTTTTTGTCTGCAAGGCCAATTCGGCGTGCCGGGTTCAGGCTGGCGGCATTCACAGCTTCCCAGATGGGCAGCTGTGTGTTTTCCATTAGATTGCGCACAGCTTCGTTCAGCTTCAGCACACTGCCTGCAATGGTGCCGTCCGCCAGACGGCATTCGATGCCCTTCACGAAAATCGGCTGGCCGCCCAGCGTGTATTCACCGTCCGCCAAACCGCCCGCGCGCGTGCAGTCCGTAATCAGCACCAGATTTTCACCCTTCATGCGCGCTACCAGCGGGAACAGGCGGCGATGCACATGGAAGGTATCTGCAATCAGCTCGCAGCTCACGCGGTTGTCCGTCAGTGCCGCGCCCACCACGCCGGGGTCGCGATGCAGCAGCCCGGTCTGCGCGTTAAACAGATGTGTCACATGGCGCACGCCTGCATCGAAGGCCGCGGTGGCCTGGGCATGATTTGCGGCGGTATGCCCCATGGAAATCAGGCACTTGCCCGCCATTTCGCGGATGCAGTCCATGTTGCCGGGCATTTCCGGCGCGATGGTGAACACGCGGATGATATCCAGGTATTCCTGTAGAAAGGCCGCGTCGCCGGGGCGGATGTTTTCACCCGCCTGCGCGCCCTTCTTGCTGGGGTTGATGAACGGCCCCTCGGCGTTTACACCCAGAATCTGTGCGCCCCGCCAGTCGGGCGCGGCACAGGCCTTAATGGCCGTGCGAATCTGTGCGAAGGCCGTGCGCAGCTCAGTGTAGGAGACCGTCATCGTGGTGGGCAAAAAACCGGTCACGCCTTTTTTCGCTACGCCGTCAGCCATCGTGCGCAGACCGTCGAACTTGCCGTCTGAAGCGTCTTCGCCCAGATAGCCGTGGATGTGCATGTCGATCAGGCCGGGAATGACCAGGTTTCCGCCCGCGTCGATAAGTTCGGTATCCTCGGGCAGCGCTTCCTTCATGGTCAGGCCGATTATTTTTTTGTCAAACAGCAGACAGGCATTTTCGACCGCCCGATCGGGCAGCACGACTTTACCGTTGATAATAGCGCGCATATAAAAATTCTCCATTCGTCGTACATATTATACTGCAGAAAGGTTCCACAACTATCGTATCACATTCCATCGTTTCTTTCAATAGAGAATATGTATGGGCTCTCATCGTCAGTCTTCGCGCAGCAGTTCTTCCGCAATTTCGTGGTACTTGCGCAGCGCGCTCGGAAAGGCGCATTGCGCGAAGGCGGCTGCGTCTACCCAGAACACGCCGTCCGGCGCGGCGGCAGCTTCGACCAGATAGCCCTCCATGCGCCAGATCAGGTGGGTAAACACGTGGCGTGCGGGTGGCAGCGGCTGAAGTTTTTGCGCACCGGAGAAGCCCATTTTTTCAAGGGCGGGTAAGACTTCGCCGGGCTCAAGGTGCGCGTCCAGATTCGGAAATTCATACAGTCCACCCAGCAGGCCCTTCGCGGGCCGCTTTTGCACCGCAATCCTGCCGCCGCAGCGCACGAGCAGGATTGTCTTTTCCACATCGCGCTTTGGAACCGGCGCGGGCCGCAGGGGATAGCGTTCCGCTTCCCCTTCCAGATACGCGCGGCACAGCGGCGCGAGCGGACATTGCGCGCATTTGGGGCGCTTTGGCGTGCAGATCGTCGCGCCCAAATCCATCAGCGCCTGGTTGTAGTCGCCGGGACGCATTCGGCTGAGCGCACCCATGGCGATATCTTCCAAATCAAAGGGCGTACCGAGCACGCGTTCCACAGCGAACGCGCGAGAGAGCACGCGCATCTGATTGCCGTCCAGCGCGCAGCAGGGAATATTGTAGGCAATGGACGCAATTGCGCGCGCAGCGTAGGGGCCGATTCCGGGCAAGGCCTGTAAGCCCTCTACGCTGTCCGGAAAGCGGCCGCCCGCTTCGGCTACGCGCTTTGCGGCGGCATGCAAATTGCGCGCGCGGGAATAGTAGCCCAGTCCCTCCCAGAGCTTCAGCACGTCGTCTTCATTGGCAGCGGCCAGCGCAAATACATCCGGAAACCTTCCCAGAAATCGCGCGTAGTAGCCGCGCACGGTGGCTGCCTGTGTCTGTTGAAGCATAATTTCGGACAGCCATATTCTGTACACGTCGTTTGTACCACGCCAGGGAAGCGTGCGGGCGTTTTGATCGTACCAGTTCAGAAGCAATTCGTTTAATTCCATAGTTGTTTATAAATGAGGCCCCAAACCAATGTTTGGAGCCTCGAAGTCGATGATTTAAAGGAGAGGGGAAGCGGGGTTATTCGGCGGATACGGAGGCAACGTCCGTGCCCAGAATGCTCTGTGCCTCGGCCCACACCTCTTTCAGGCGGCTATACTGGCTGTAGCTCATGCCATCGGGCGCACCCTCGAGCCATTGGCCGGCAGCCAGCACGCGATAATCGTAATCGGCGGGGCCGGAAATGGTATCGGTGGTTGTCGCGCCGGTCTGCGCATCGTCCTTTGCAGTCTGCTTATCGCTGGCCGTGGTCTCATTGCCGTTTTCGTCCACGGTGAATTCCATTACGCTGGGATTCGAGGTTGCGGCGGCGGTGGCGTCGTCCGCGGCGGCAGCAGTGTCGTCCGGAGCAGTAATGGCATCTGCGGGAATCGTATCGTCGCTTGCCGCGCTCGGATCAGCCGTGCTGATCTGCCAGACGTAGGTGGGGATATATACAGGATTCACGACGTCAATCCCGCTGAAGTCGTCCTTTTCCTGGAGCGTGAACTGGAAGATTACGCCGGAATCGCTGTACTGTTCGTTCGAAGCGCACAGGAAATTGCCGGTGGCGCAGATGCAGAGCGTGCGCTTGGTCACGTTGCCATCCTTGTCCTTCATTTCAATCCACATGGCGGGCTGGATCACGTGGGGGTTGTAACCCACGATTACATCCGCACCGGCGGACACCAACGCCTTGGCAATCTTCTGCTGATTGCTGTTCACTTCGCGCTGGCCGACCTCGCCCCAGCTGACGTAGGCGATTATGACCTCGGCGCCTGCGTCACGGCAGGCTTGGATATCCTTCTTGGCGTTGCTCTTGGAAATCAGGTTGATGCCATACTTCAGCGCGTCGGACTTGACCTTCTTTTCAAGGCCGTTCAGGCTCTCAGTGTAGGCTACGAAGCCCACCTTAATGCCGTTGATGTCGACCACCTTGGCCTGTTTCTTTTCATCCGCGGAGGCGGCCGCGCCTACATAGTCCATGCCGGCGTCCTTGCAGTTCTGAATGGCAGCCAGCAGGTCGTTCAGGTCGCCGTCGAGCGAATGATCGTTGGCGAGGTTGAGCATATCCACGCCGCAATCTTTCAGCGCGGTGATGATGGAAGCGGGCGTATGCATCAGCGTTTCGCCGGATACGTTCACCGTGCCGCCCATGGAGCCCTCCACATCGGCCACAGTGTAGTCCGCGTTGCCCATGACATCAGAAATGTAGGAGAACATGCTGCTGAAGTCATAGCCGTCCACCGTTTTGGCCGCTTTGAGTATATCGGTCTGTATGGCAATTTCACCCAACGAGCGAATGGTGGCCGAGCGCGGCGTGGGTGCGGGGGTCGGCGTGGGGCTCGGGGTGGGCGTGGGCGTCGGCGTGGGCGCGGGGGTGGGCGTGGGCGTCGGCGAGGGCGTGGGGAACAGCGCATATTTCACATCGCCCGGATTGACCGCAAATACCACTACGGCGGCGATTGCGGCCAACAGAAGCACGATCAGCACGGTCAGCCCAAGCGGCTGAATCCGATAGGAACCGATGCGCAGGCCTTTATTCTTTGACATTTGTTTCTCCCTCCAGCTAAATCCTGTATATAATAAGTTGGTTCACTGCGGAATCCAGCTATGGATTCCTTATCATCGCTTATTATAGCATGAAAACTCATAAAAATTATGACTTTCCCTGGGCTTCTATATGCTTTTCGGAAATATTTCTGCATATTGCAAAAGTGTGAAGTAAAAAATGACAAAAAGATACAAATAACGCAAAATTATGGCTATTTTTTTTCGATTTGTACCGATTGACAGTAGATTCGATATGCGGTATGCTTGTAATGGTTCTATGTATACATAGCTTTCGTGTCCATCGGGCGGCGAAGGTTGAACGATTGCCGGAGAATTAAAGGTGGTATTTTATGGCGACGCATAAATTTGGAAAGCTGAAAATTAATCGTTCGGAGAATGGGCTGGCGTTTCGCTTTGGCAACGGCAGAGTACATCAGCTTCGCTTTGGCAAAAAGCGCGGCGATGATTATGCCGGTGAAGAAGAATATAATGAAACGGATTATTCCGGCGACGGCGATTACGCCTACGATGACAACGGCGGCGATTACGACGGCGGCTATTCCGGCCGCTTTAGCCGTGACGACGACAATTATTCCGGCGACGGTGATTACGATTCCGGCGATGATTATGATTACGATGATCGCGACGACGATTATTATGACGATGGCGGCGACTATGACGACGATTATGACGCCGGCTATGACGACCGCTATCAGGATCAGGATGCCGAGGATTACGATGACGGCGGCTACGCGGATGAAAGTCCGCTGATGCGCTTTGTGGACGAGCACGACTGGGTGACTTATCTGCTGCTGTTCGTGCTGCCGCCGCTGGGCATTTATCTGCTCTGGCGCAGGCGGCGCTTTGAAAGGCCCATTCGCCTGGCAGTGTCGGCTGTGTCCGGCGTATGGTTCATCGTGTTGCTGATATTGCTGTTCTCGGCCATATTTGCAGGTTCCGGCGATACCACCACGAATCCACCGATTACCCTGAACACGCCAGTTCCGACGGCCATAACGCCGGACGCGACCGGCGAAGCCGTCGATGCGCTTGGCAGCCTGGATTCCGCGCTTGGCGGCGATAACGGCGATCTGACCGGCAGCAGCCTGACGGTGGACGGCGCGCAGACCTCGCCCGAAGCTACCAGCGATCCGCTTGGCTTGGACGTTACCGTGACGGCGACGCCTATTGCGGCCGCCAACACGGCCGACGGCACGGGTACCGTGGCCAACGCGGTCTATACCACGGCTACCGGCCTGTACTACCATAACAATCGTGCCTGTCCCACGATTGAAGAAGGCGCGGCGCTTTCCACCGTTACCAAGGAAGTGGCGATTCAGAGCGGCAAGAGCGCCTGTCCGACCTGCTATCCGGATCAGAAGACCTATTATGCTACGGCGAACGGCAAGTACTACCATGTAGATCCCACTTGTTCCGACATGAAGGACGCCACGGTGATTACCGAGGAAGCGGCGAAGTCTCAGGGCAAGACGGCTTGCCCCGTCTGCATTACGCAGGAGGTAAATACGCTCGATTCCAAGGGACTGAAATTCGCGACCTCTGCTACCACGGATAAGAGCGGCGTGACGGTATATGCCACGGCGGACGGCCGGTATTTCCACACTGAGGCAACCTGTTCCGGCATGAAGAACGCTACGGCCGGTGGCCTGCTCAAGGCGATGCTGGCGGGTAAAACCGCCTGCCCGACCTGCTGCAAGGCGCTGGGCAATCAGGTGTACTGCACGGAGAGCGGAAAGTATTACCACAATAAATCCGATTGTTCCAGCATGAAAAACGCCTTCAGAGTGACGTTGGCCGAGGCGCTGATACTGGGCAAGAGCAAGTGCGGTACATGCTGGGGCGCGAGCACCGGCGGCAGCACGTCATCTTCATCCGGCGGCGTGCAGGTGTACGCCACGAAGAACGGCAAGTATTACCATACGAACGCTACCTGTTCCGGCATGCAGAATGCCGCGCGTTACAGCCTGCAATCCGTAATTCAGGCGGGCAAGACGGCGTGCCCTGTCTGCGCGGCGGGCGCAAACACTGTGGCTTACGCGACGAAGAACGGCAAGTATTATCATTCGAACGCTACCTGCTCCGGCATGACCGACGCCGTAGCCGGCACAGTGGCGCAGGCGCTTGCCTATGGCAAGACCCGTTGCCCGAAGTGTTGGTCCAGCGCAGCCGCCAGCACGACGGCAAGCACCGCTGAGAGTGGCTATGTGTACTGCACGCAGAACGGCACGTATTACCACACGAAGGCGGACTGCTCCGGCATGACGAATCCGAGCCGTGTGACCATTGCAGATGCGGTAAAGGCCGGCAAGAAGGCCTGCCCGACCTGCGCGTCGGCGGCAAACTATACCGTCTATTCCACCGACAGCGGCAAGTATTACCATCGGACGTCCACCTGCTCCGGCATGACGAACGCTAAGCAGCGCACGGTTCAGGAGGCGATGGTAATGGGGCAGACAGCGTGCCCGACCTGCATCGGCGCGTATCTGACCAAGACTGAGGGCAGCGGCGTGACCAATACCACTACGAAGTCCTTTACCAAGGGCAGCACGAGCACGGCCGCCAAGATCAACGAACAGGTAAAGGAAAAGGTGCAGAAGACGCTGGTTTCCTCCGGCATCTATAAATCCGGTAAGAGCGGCATCAAGGTCTACGCCACGCCCACCAGCACATATTATCACGTTACCAAGAATTGCTCCGGCATGACGGGCGCTTCCCACATTACGTTGGAAACGGCGCTGAATTACGGCAAGAAGGCCTGTCCCAAGTGCGCTTCATCCGCCAGCACTACGGTTTATGCCAACGCAGGAAGCAAGTACTATCACTATTCCAAGACCTGTGCGGGCTCCGGCGCGGTGAAGGGCAACCGTGCGAGCGCACTGGCGCTGGGTATGGATCCCTGCCCCTATTGCGTCACCAAGACACGCAAGGTCAATGTCGGCGGCTCGGAAGCCTATAAGCCCGGCAAGAGTGGCATCAAAGTGTACGCCACAGTGACGGGCAAGTATTATCATGTAAGCAAGACGCACGCTGGCAGCGGCGCTTCCAAGATTGCGCTGGAGACGGCGCTGAACTACGGCAAGACCGCGTGCCCGACCTGTTCCGCGCCCGCGTCCAAGACGGTGTATTCCGCGCTTACCGATAAGTATTACCACGTAAGCAAGAGCTGCGCCGGTCCCGGTGCACTGAAGGGCACATTCGCCCAGGCCAAGGCGATGGGCAAGAAGGAATGCCCGCGCTGCATCGGTGGCAATGGAGATTATGAGGAGTCCGATATTAAAT
>CAKUDW010000035.1 GCA_934645275.1 uncultured Clostridia bacterium | reverse complement strand
GGCGGAGAACAGATCTCCGCGCATTATCATCAGATCACGCTCCGCATAGAAGGGCTGCTGCATCCTATGCCCCTGCGTCATCCGGTGTGAATAGAGCCTTCCTTCCATACTGAATCACATCACCAGCGTTCCATTTTCACGGGAAAGTACCTGCATTAATTCCCGCTCGACGCCGGTCTGGGCGTCGATGTATACCAGAAATTCGCCGCTTGCGTCCGCAGCCATCACTTCGTAGCACAGATATTCCGAATTGTTTTGCGGAATCAGGCACAGCCGGGCCGACAGCGGCGCCAGCCGTGCGCCCACGCGCAGCATGGCTTCGTCCTGCGAAATGGCAGGCGTGGGCAGTTCGCGCGGCACGTGGTTCTTCAGGTAGCTTTTCGCGTCCAGGCCGATCACACTGCCGTCCTTCGTGGAAAGCTGAAGCTTGATCAGGTCAGAATAGAGAATCACGCCGTCCTGCGCCGCAGCGTAATTTACGGTCAGAATGCCGCCGTAGCGGCTGTAATAGCTCATTTCCATCGCGCCGTAGCCGCGCGAAATCAGAAATGCCTTCGCCGTGTCCAGCAGCTGTGCCTCGCTGTAGTTTACTTCGCTCACACCCTCATCCGGCAGAATATACAGTATTTCGCCGCCCATCTTCGTAACGCCCGCGGACAGACTGTATTCACCGCTGCGCAGCTTGAATTCATATACATCCACTTCCGGACGGCTCATGCCCTGATAGCGCACGTCCTCGGCGCTGATGAACGCTGCAAGCTTCGCGCGCGCGCCGCTCAGGTCTACCTCCGGCAGCGCTTCCAGCAGCTGATAACTGCCCGTGGCCGCGCCATCTGAAAAGGGGCCGTCGTAGAGCAGGGTCGGATAGTCGCCCGCGGCGCCGGTCAGCGGCGCAAGCGCGCCGTCTGCACCGGACGCACCGGTAAAACTGGCTTCGCCGCGCTCATAGCGTTCCAGCAGTCGATTCAGCCCCACAGAGAAGCGCGCAGCGCTCTCGGAAAGCTGCGCCATAGTTTCGCGGTCAGCCTCGCTCGCCTCGCCGCCCGCAGCCAGTTTCTCGGAAAGGCTGGCCGCGAAATCTTCCGTCTGATTGATGAACTTGATCGTGGCCGCTACGGTGCCGTCGCTGAGCGGCAGCAGCGCCAGATCGCTGGCCGCGCCCTGCGCACCGCGGCTGATTTCGCCCAACAGCGCCTGCATCTGCATGTCGTCCGAGGCCACGAGCAGCTTGCGGCAGTCGGCCGAAATGCCCTCCGTCAGCTCGCAGGTTTCATAGAACGCCTTTTCATACACGGCGGCGATTTTCGCCTCCGCGCGGGCCAGTTCCGCCGTGCGCGCGATGCCCAGCACCGCCAGCGCCGCTGCCAGCGCGCCCAGCGCTGCCGCCAGGATCCTGAAATCAAAGCTCTTCGCCGGTCGTTTCATGGCCGCGCACCCCCGTTCAAATGGCAAAGGAATGATTGCCGATCACCGTCTGTACCGTGCGGGAAAAAATCCAGTCGTCGGCGGCGGTTTTGGCGTTGTAATAGTAGAGGCAGCCGCCGGTCGGGTCCCAACCATTGAGCGCGTCCAGCGCGGCGCGAATACAGCTGTCGTCGGGCGTGCAGTTGATCGAGCCGTTGCTCACACAGGAAAATGCGCCGGATTGGTAGACCACGCCCGATACTGTGTTTGGAAACGAAGCGCTGGCCACGCGGTTGAGTACCACCGCTGCCACGGCCACCTGGCCCTTGTAGCTCTCGCCCCGCGCTTCGGCGTACACCAGCCGCGCCAGCAGCCGGTGGTCGGAGGAGACGTAGCTCGAGGATGCAGAGGACGATGAAGCGGAGGATGAGCCGCCGCTTTTTGACAGCGTTATCCCCAGCGCCGCGGCGGTTTTTGCGCCCACGCGCCCGTCCGCCGTCAGGCCGTTCTTTCGTTGAAAGCGCAGTACCGCGTTGCGCGTAGCCTCACCATAGCGGCCGTCCGCCGTGCCGGTCATGTAGCCATACTGTATCAGCCGCTGCTGCACCTTCACCACGTCGCTGCCCTTGCTGCCCACTTCCAGTATTGTGGCTGCAAGCGCGCCGCAGGCAAGACAGGCGATCAGCAGAAGCACCGTGGTCAGCGCCAGCACCCGCCTCATGCGTCGCCTCCCAGCTGACGCTTCAGCCAGTCCAGCACCGACTGCGCGTCCAGCGCCGATTCATCCACTGAGCACAGGGTGGGGTAGAGCACGCACCACCAGTTGTGGCCCGTGCCTGCGCCAATGGTCACGCGCAGCGCGCGGTATTCCCCGGCGGGTACCAGCAGCCGCCCGTAGAGCCGATCCGGAAAGTCAAAGCTGCCCACCTCCGCGCATACGTTGCCCGCGTAGCCCGCCTCGCGCGCGGCGCGGCGGCAGGCGGCCTGAAAATCGGCGGCATGCGCATCCAGCAGTGCGTAGGCCTCGTCTGTGGTCTGTGCGCCGTCCAGACAGACGCGCGCGTACCTCAGGCAGGCGTCGCGCAATTCGAGCTTCAGTGCCTGTGCCGCGGGTGAATCGTCCTCAGCCACTACCTGTAGGCGAACCAGGTCATACACGCCCTCGGCGCGCGCGGCGCACAGGAGCGCCAGGAAAAGCGCGATCAACACGCAAAAAAACCGACGAATCAAGGCTTCATTCCTCCTTTACGGTTCGGGAATTATGCCTCTATCGTCGGCCGTTTGCGCCGGTTTTATACAGCTTTTTATCAGAAATTATTCGACATCCACTACCATCTGCTCGTAATCCAGCCTGGAAAAGCCCATTTCGGCGTAGAGCTTTTTTGCGCGCAGGTTGTCCGGCTCGATTTCCAGCCGGTAGCGCGCCGCAGGCTCAATTTCGCGCAGCTTCGCGAACAGCTCATGTGCCAGTCCGCGTCCGCGAAATTCGGGCAGAATGTAGATTTCCTCCACCCATGCGACATGGCCTCCGGCCTCCTGCGTGAAAGTTTTGCTGATGACGGCGTAGCCTGCCGTGCGGCCGTCCATTTCGAAGATCAGGCCGCGCATGTAGTCGCCCGAGCGCATCATTTCATCGAACGAACGCTCGAGGTACGCATCCGGAACCGGGTGCAGCACCGCCGGACTGTGGTAGAAGGCGTGGGCCATTTCAAGATATGTCTGCCGGTCTTCCGGCTTGAGATTGCGTATCAATTCTATTGCTCCTTTATTCTATTTCTTCGTCGTCTAGTCCGCGGCGCATGGGGATATCCAGCGGCGCGTCCAGATTGCCGCGGCGGCGATGCGCGCGCTGTACCTGAAGTGCGTGGGCCATGGAAACCTCGCTGGCGGCCAGAATGCGCTTCATCAGCATTGCGACCACCTGCTCAAGCTCGCTTCCAGCTGTGTAATCCGTTTCCACGGAAAAGTCCGCGCGGTTTTGAAGCAGCAGGTCGTCTGCGGTTTCGGTCTTTCCCGGCGGATGCACGGCGATGGAAAAGCCGCCCTTTTGGCGCGTCATCTTCATACAGGGCACGTCGGTGAGACCATCCGCGATGTAGATCATGTTTGAAAATGGAATGCGGCGCATGTATTCCGGCGTAAAGGCGTTCAAATCTCGGTCGTTGGTCACATCCAGTATACCCTTGTTGATGCGGAACAGATACTGCGTCTTTGTGGTATAGTTTACGGCGGATGAGGGCCATACCGGATGGCCCGCCTCGTCGTAACAGAAGGAAGCGGCGAATACGGCCTTGAACTCATGACCGATGCGCGAGCCCTCGATGATTTCAGAAAGGCCGGAGGAAATGATGTAGTGCTCCACATCCACGCCGATGCGGCTGCCGATTTCGCGAATGCGGCCAAACCAGCTTTCTACGCCCGGAAAGAATTCTACGCCCCGGCCCAGCGCGCGCAGCGTATCGCGCGTCAGGTTCATGTTGCCCTGCGCCATGTGCTGCATCAGATACATGTAGGTAAGGATGCTGTCCATCTGGTGCCGGCGCGAAAATTCGGCGCACTTGCCCCAGAATGCATCCGGCTCCACGTTGATGCCCGGCAGGAAGGTATATTCTTCCATGTCGCGGGGCGAAAGCGTCTTGTCAAAATCATAGATCAGGGCGACGATCGGTCTGGACATGCGTGCATCTTCCTTTCAGCGTTGTTCTGCGCCCGCCACGGGGCGCTCATGCCGCGTACATTGTATTTCGAGGGCAGCCCCTGCCGGAGACTGCCCTCGAAGAAAATTTTCAGATCTGAAGGTCTGCCGAAAGCGGGTCGGCCTGCGCCGCGCCGGAATCGGCGGCCTCAGCAGGCTCGATGGGCACGTCGGTGGCCACGGGTTCGGGCGTGGGCTCTGCCGTGGGCTGAGGCGTAGCTGCGCCGGGCGCGTAGGGCGCGTCGTCGGCGAAGAGTCGGGTCTGCATGTCGTTATCGGCAATGCCAGTGGCCTCGAGGCCTGTCGTCTCCTGGAATAGCTTCACGGCGGTGGCGGTCTTGCTGCCAAACACGCCGTCGGCGCTCTCGCCCAGGTAGCCCAGCTCAATCAGGCGCATCTGAAGCTTTTGCACGTCGTTGTTTTCATCGCCCTTTTGCAGCGAACGGTAGACGACCGGTTCGGCCGTGGCCACGGGCGCGGGCGTTTCGCTTGCCACGGTGATGACTTGGGCGTTGATTACGCCGGTCAACTCGGCGGCGCTGGTGGCGCTCTCAAGCTGCGTAATGGCGTTGTTCACAATCTGCCAGCGTGCCTCGTGGTCGGCTTCCTTGGTGGCGCTGGTGCTCTCTACGGCCAATGCGTCCATCGTGATGGCGCTGCCGATGTTATCCTGAATGGCCTGCAGCGCGGAAACGAAAGTGGCGTCGTTGGCCGCGGGCTCAGCGGGTGCGAGCGCGGCGATGGCGTTCTTGTCCTCTTCCAGCGCGGTGGACAGAGAGATGATGCCGTCTGAAGTATACTTGGCCACGTACTGGTCGATGTAATCCTGCTGCACGTGCGCCTTCACCAGCGCGAGGCCTTCGGTGTACAGGCTCTCGGTCACGCCCTCGATGGGCGCGCTGCTGCCCTTGCTGCGCACATATTTCAGGCCGACGATACCGCCGGTAATCAGCAAGGCGGCCACGACCACCGCGCCCACTACCTTGAGCAGGCGGCGCAAATCCACGCCCTGGCGGCGCGGCGCGGCGTCATAAGCCTCGTCGTCGGCATAATCGCCGTCGTCGCCGTAATCGGCGTAGTCCTCGGCATAATCGTCGTCTCCGGCATAATCCTGGGCGGCATAGGTTTCGCGCTCGTCCTCTTCGGGCGCGTAGGCGGCGCGCCTGCGCGCAGCGCGGCGGCCGGAGCCATCCTCCAGCTTGCGGATATACTCGCTCACATCGCGGGAAATACCTGCGCGGCCCGCCGACTGAATCGGACGAACACGGAACTGGCTGCGGTCAATCTCATCCTCGGGACGCAATTCTTCGTCCAGCTCGCTGAGTACCTCGCGTGCGGCGCTGGAGAGCGGCGCGGACGCGGGTGCGGGGCCAGGCTCGCCCTCGGCCTGAGCCTCGTTTTCATCCGGCGAAATGGCGGCGCGCATGTCGCGGCGCACGTCCTCCGGCGCGGATGCACCCTCATATACGGGGCGATAGGTGGTGCGGCTGCCCACATCGCCCTCATCCTGCCCGGCGTCGGGCATGCTGGTGTAGGTGGTGCGGGTATAATTGTTCACCGGCCCCTTGCCCAGCGCTCCGAATTCCTTCTGGCCGGGCGCAACGGTAAACTGCGCAGATGTATACGGGATTCCCCCGAAGCGGTTATCGCCGATGGGCGCGCCGCAATTTGGACAAACCTCATCCTCCATCCGGATGGTTTTTCCGCATTTCGAGCAAAACATGGCATGCCCTCCTCTTTCATTCGCTGCGTTCGTTGTCCGAATGGGCATACAAACACATAGAACCACTCTATTCTACTCTACATGATAGAATGGTTCTATGCGAAGGTCAAGAATAATATTGTGACATTAATTGGACAATTACCGTCTAAATCAGCCGCCAGAACCCATGTAGACCGGCGGATTACAGTTCGGGCAGGGCCCCATGTTTTCGTTCATGGCCTCGCGCACGGTCAGCGCCCGGCGATTGCTCTGCGTGCCGCAAACCTCCTGCTTGTGGTAGTAACGCGCGCCGTTGCCATATACGGAATAGACGGTGGTATTGAGAATGGCTTGCTGTTCGGCCTCAAACGCAGCCGGATCCTCGGTGGGTTCGGGCGTTTCCACGCCCGCGGCAGCGTCGCGCTCGGCCTGCTTTTCGGCCAGTACCTTGTCGATGTTCGTCAGCGCCGTGACCACGCCGTCGCTGGGCGCGAGCGTGGCGGCTGCAGGCGCTACAGGTACCGGCGCGTCCGTGTTCAGCTGCTGTCCGGGCAGGATCAGCATCAGAATCAGCGCCGTTTCCAGCGTGGCGATGCCGGTTACAATCATGCGCCCGCGCGTGCGGAAAACGCCCGCGCGCCACAGATATGCCAGCCCCAGCGGCGGCAGAAGCAGCGTCAGTACCAGGCCGAATACGGCGCGGTTGCCGCGGCGCTTTGCGGTGGGCGCGTCCATATTGGGCGTGTACGCGGCGGAAGCGCCGTTTGTCTTGCGTGCTTTCATAATAACCCCTGGTTTTCTCAGGCCTGCGCTGCCTGCTTCTGCTTCATTTCCTCCAGCGCCGTGGCCAGCTGATCCGGGCAGGATGTGCCCGCACGGCACTGAATGCCCTTGCACTTTGCAATTACGTCGTCAATCTTCATACCCTCGATCAGCCGGGATACGCCCTGCGTGTTGCCGGTGCAGCCGCCGATGAACTCGACGTGCTCGATCGTGTCGCCCTCCGCCTGAATCAGTATCATCTGCGAACAGGTGCCGTGGGTCTTATATTTGTATACCATAATTAATCATACCTCTCCCAAACGCTGATAATCGAATCTACCAGCTTATTATACCGGCGCGCGGCGCTAAAGTCAAGTTTCCCGCCGCGCGGGGCTTGAAATCGGCGGCGTTTGGTTGTATTATGATAAACAGGAATATCAGGTTTACTCCAATCCATATACAAGGAGGGCACCCCCATGAGCATCGTCAAAAGGAGTTTCGGGCGCCTGCCCGACGGCCGCGAGGCGCAGCTGTACACGCTGACCAACGCTTCGGGCGCGTCCGTTGAGATCACCAACTACGGCGGCATCCTCTGCGCCATCAACGTGCCGGATAAGAACGGCAAAATCGGCGATGTGCTGCTCGGCTACGACGACGTTTCCGGCTATGTGCCGCTGTGCGGCTATATCGGCGCGCTGATCGGCCGCGTGGGCAATCGCATCGCGCGCGGCGAATGCACCGTGAGCGGACAGGAAATGCATCTGGCCAAAAACGAAAACGGTAAAAACCACCTGCACGGCGGCATGGAAGGCTTCGACCGCAAATTCTGGCAGGCCACGCCGGTGGAAGGTATCTGCGAGGATTGCCTGATTCTCAAGTACGACAGTCCTGACGGCGAGGAGGGCTATCCCGGCAATCTGCGCGTGATGGTAACCTACATCTTTACCGATGAAAATGAGCTGGTGATTCATTATGAAGCCGTTTCCGATAAGGATACCCTGTGCAACCTGACCAACCACGCCTACTTCAATCTCGAAGGCGAGGGCAGCGGCAAGATTCTGGACCACATGTTCGAAGTGAACGCCGATACCTTCACCGTGGGCGACGCGGAGCTGATTCCTACCGGCGAGCAGCGCGACGTGACCGGCACGCCCTTCGACCTGCGCAAGCCCACCCGCATCGGCGACGTGCTGGCGCAGACCGAGACGAACGACCAGCTGCGCGCGGGCCATGGCGTGGATCACAACTTCAATATCAACGATTTCGAGGCGGGTCTGCGCTTTGCCGCCTGTGTGACCGCGCCGGTGAGCGGCCGCGTGATGAACGTGTTCACGGACATGCCCGCCATGCAGATCTACACCGGCTGCTGCCTGGACAGCGTGAATCCCGGCCGCTGCGGCCGCCGCTATGGGCAGTACGAGGCCTTCTGCATGGAAACGCAGTTCGCGCCCGATTCCATCCATCATCCGAACTTCCCGGACAGCGTGCTCTACGCGGGCGAGAAGTACGACTACACCACTGTATTCACATTTGACACGACGGCCGGCGAAGCTTAACCGTCCGGCCATCCGAAAGGAGCGTTTTTTACCATGGAGGTTCGCACCCGCTTTGCGCCCAGCCCGACCGGTTACATGCATCTGGGCAACCTGCGCACCGCGCTTTATACCTATCTCTACGCCCGCCGCATGGGCGGCAAATTCATTCTGCGCATTGAGGACACCGATCAGGAGCGCGAGGTTCCGGGCGCGGTGGACGTGATCTACAATTCGCTCAAGACCGCTGGACTTTCGCACGACGAAGGCCCCGATGTGGGCGGCCCCTGCGGTCCCTATGTGCAGTCCGAACGCAAGGATATGTACCTGCCCTATGCGAAGGAGCTGGTGAAAACCGGCCACGCCTACTATTGCTTCTGCACGAAGGAACGCTTGGATGAAGCGCGCGCCGCCGCCGAGGCGAAGGGCGAAACCTTCAAGTACGACAAGCACTGCCTGCATCTTACGCAGGAGGAAATTGAAAGCCGCCTGGCGGCAGGCGAGCCCTATGTGATTCGCCAAAATGTGCCCACTACCGGCAAGGCCGGCTTTGACGATGTGATCTACGGCCACGTGGAGGTAGACTGCGACACGCTGGACGACAACGTGCTGATTAAGGCCGACGGCCTGCCCACCTACAATTTTGCCAACGTTGTCGACGATCACTTGATGGGCATCACCCATGTAATGCGCGGCAACGAGTATCTGTCTTCCGCGCCGAAGTACAACCTGCTGTACGAGGCCTTCGGCTGGACACCGCCGAAGTATGTACATCTTACGCCGGTGATGGCCAACGCGCAGCGCAAGCTTTCCAAGCGCAAGGGAGATCCCTCGTTCGAGGATTTGCTGGGCCAGGGCTATCTGACCGACGCGATTATTAACTATCTGGTGCTGCTGGGCTGGAGCCCGCGCGGCGAGCGCGAGTTCTTCACGCTGAAGGAGCTGGAGCAGGTGTTCGACCTGGAAGGCCTGTCCAAGAGTCCGTCGATCTTCGATATCGCCAAACTTAACTGGTTCAACGCCGAGTATATTCGCCAGCTGACACCGGAAGAGTATCTGGAATATGCCGCGCCATGGCTTGAAAAGACGCTCGATCCTGCGAAGTTTGATTTCAAACGCTTGGGCGAGCTGCTTCAGCCGCGCACAGAGGTGTTTAATCAGCTGCCGGACATGGTGAAATTCCTGGCCGAAATGCCGGAGTACGCTACGGAGCTCTTCTTCAACAAGAAGCAGAAGAGCAGCGTTGAAACCGCGAAGGTTGCGCTGGAGAAGCTGATTCCGGTGCTCGAGGGCGTTTCAGAGTGGACGGAGCAGGGCATCCACGATGCGGTGATGGCCTTTATTCCGGAAACCGGCATGAAGACGGGTCAGCTGCTCTGGCCGATGCGCATCGCCATTTCCGGCCAGATGTCCACGCCGGGCGGCGCGTTTGAAATCGCGTATCTGTTGGGGCGCGACGAGACGCTGCGCCGCATGCGCGAAAGCCTTGCAAAACTCTGAGCAGGGGGTTGAACGCGGATGAATTGAGACCTCGCGTTTGCCAAAGCGGCGGCGCGGGGCCTTTTAAGGCCTGGGTTTGCTCGGGTTCTTCACTGAATTATATGAGTATACTTTGAAAGATGAACGCATGGAAAACGAAGTTTTTACCCGAAAACAGATTCGAAATTTGGTCATACCGCTGGTGATCGAGCAACTGCTTGCCTCGCTGATGGGCACGGCCGATACGATGATGGTCAGTGCCGCCGGTTCTGCCGCCATATCGGCGGTGTCGCTGGTGGACGCAATCAACGTGCTCATCATTCACGTGTTTTCAGCGTTGGCGGCAGGCGGCTCAATCATCTGCGCACAGTATTTGGGCCGCGGTGAGCGCGGCGAAGCGAACGAAACCGGCCGCCAGCTGATTCTGAGCGTCACGCTGCTCTCAACGGTGGTGATGATCGCCTTTATTGCGCTGCGCGCGCCGATGCTGCGCCTGATTTTCGGCAGCGTCGAACCGGACGTAATGTCGAACGCGCAGATATATCTGCTGATTACGGCACTGTCCTATCCCTTCATCGCGCTGTACAATGCGGGTGCGGCGCTCTTCCGCGTGGACGGCAATTCACGGCTGCCGATGACGGTGTCCACCATCTGCAATCTGATTAACATCGGCGGCAACGCGCTGCTGATATTCACATTTAAGATGGGTGCGGCCGGCGCGGCGCTCAGCACGCTGGCCTCGCGGGTGCTCAGCGGCGTGGCGGTAATGTATTTTCTGCGCCAGGAAGGGCGAACCATCGTGGTGCGCGATTATTTCAGCATTCGACCGCAGCCCAAGCGCATCTGGAATATCATGGCCGTGGGTGTGCCCACGGGCGTGGAAAACGGCATGTTTCAATTTGGCAAACTGGTGATTCAGTCCACGGTGTCTACGTTGGGCACGGTTGCCATTGCCGCTCAGGCTATGACGCAGACTCTGGAACTGCTGGCCAGCAATGCGGCTATGGGTGTGGGCATTGCGCTGATGACGGTGGCGGGCCGCCTGTTGGGTGCGGGCATGATCGCCGAGGCGCGCGTCGCCACGCGGCGGCTGTGCATCTGGGCCGAGGGTACGGTGGTCGTCATGTGCGCGCTGATTGCGCTGGGCGTGGAACCGCTGACCCGGCTGTGCGGCATGGAACCGCAGGCCGCGGCCATGACTGTGCGACTGACGCTGATTATTTGTGCCGTAAAGCCCGTCGTGTGGATGACGTCGTTCATTCCCGCCTACGCGCTGCGCGCGGCGGGCGATGTGCGCTTCACGATGCTGGTTTCTTCGATTACGATGTGGAGCTGCCGCGTGGTGGTCGCCACGGTACTGATGCGCGCGTTCCATACGGGCCCGCTGGGCGTGTGGATCGGCATGTTCGCGGACTGGTCCGTGCGCAGCGTGATTTTCCTGCTGCGCCTGCACGGCGACCGCTGGACGCACAAGCGCGTGATAGACAGCTGACACGGCAGATATGCGTTTCCAACGGAGCAGGCGTATCTGCGCCAGGCGGTCGGGAGAATATGCGGAATTTCGTGGAAGAATTATCGGCGTCTCTTTGTAAAGAGACGCCGATAATTCTTTACTACTCAGTAATCAATATCCTAGCTCCGCGCCGGCGTCGTATACCGGCTTCAGCGCGGGATAGAGCTTCTTATAAATGGTGTAGCTCTTGCGATAGCCGTCCTGGTTTTCGGCCACGGGATGCGCCTCCGTTTCGGGGTGAATCACTTTCACGGCCTCGTTCAGGTTTGCCCACAGGCCCGCGCCCACGCCGGCGACCAGCACTGCACCGTACGCGCCGCCTTCGCTGGCGGCGGACATGGTGTACACAGGCAGATTGAATATATCGGCCTGCATCTGCCGCCAGAGCGGGCTGGCAGCGCCGCCGCCGGAGGTGTAAATTTTCTCATTCTGTGTCATGCTGCCAAAAATGTCCACCAGCTGGCACAGCGAATAGGTCACGCCCTCCATCACGGCGCGGGTCATGTCGCCGCGCGTGGTGGTGAGACTCATGCCGTAGAAGCTGCCGCGGCAATTCGGATCGGGATAGGGACAGCGTTCACCCGCCAGGTAGGGCGTGAATACTACGCCGTGCGCGCCGGGCACGGAGGCCTCGGCGTCCTTGCCCATGATGTTGTATACGTTCTCGCCGCTCGCCTTCGATTCGGCAACGGCATTTTCACACAGCGTGTCGCGATACCAGCGGTAGCTGCCGCCTGCGGAGAGCGTGCAGCCGAAGTCCGTCCACAGGCCGGGCTCGTTTCCACAGAACATCTGCAAATCGCCGTTGGGGTTATCCTCATAGTGATCCAGACCCATCGTGACATTGCCGCTGGTACCGATCACCACGCCCAGCACGCCGGGCTTCACCAATCCGCTGCCTACGGCCTGGATTACGGCGTCGCCGCCGCCCGCGTAGCAGGGCAGACCTTCAGGTAATCCAGTCAGTTCCGCCACAGCCTTCGTCACGCGGCCCGCCAGCGTGGTCGATTCCACGGCGGTGGGGAAGAT
>CAKUDW010000034.1 GCA_934645275.1 uncultured Clostridia bacterium | reverse complement strand
ACCAGCAGGAAGCTGTTCATTCTGCGGGACTGAATCTGCACCAGCACCGTAATCAGCACGGCGATGCCGATGACCGTGAGTACCGTGAGGAAAAACTGGCCCGCCCCCAGCAGGATACCCATTGTGAGCGCCCAGAACATGTAAGCCGTGTCCAATGGATCCTTCACGGCGGTGCGGAAGCGCACAATGGACAGCGCGCCCACCATACCCATTGACAGCGCGATGGATTCACGGATACACATGACCACGGGGCAGGTAATCAGCGTCATCAGCACGAGCGTGAGCGTAAAGTTATTCGAATACATCACGCCGCGGAAATTCCGGCGATAAACCCACGCGATGAACAGCCCCACCACAAAGGCCAGCAGCAGGGACACGAGAATGGTCAGCCAGGAAGAGGGCGTAATGGTCTGAGAGCTCCAAAGTCCGGAAAAATCGTTCATTTTGAGTATCCTCCTTGGTATTTTAAATACGCTTCTGTTCTATCAGCGGCCGAGCGGTTCGAACCGGCGGCACAGCACATACTTGGAAACCGCGCTGCGGTCGGCCTGAATGCCGCCAAGCAGCGCCTGAATGTAGGCGGGCAGATAATTATCGAACTTGACCTCCAGTATTTCTACATTCCCATCGTGCGGACACACGGTGGGGATGTTCGGATTGAACAAATCCACCGAATGCAGGCCGGAGCGCAGGTTCAAATCAAAGGTGATGCGCACATTCTCCGCCGGATGCAGGTAGGCCTCGCGCGCATAATCCACAATCACTGCCGGGCGAAGCAGGCGCGTGCGCATCTGCACATACACGTCCTGAAGCAGCGGATTCTTAGAGGTCTGCAATCCGCGCGGATCGCCGGAAATAATCTGGTCACACAGCCGCCGCGTGATCTGCACGGAAGATTTCTGGATCAGATCGCCCAATTTGCGCTTGCGTTCCAGAAATATCTCCTTGTCCGAATGGCGATAGATGCGAATGCGATATTTATCGCGCGCCATCACACCGGCCACTTTATCGTAATAGGCACTGTCGTCAATATCGTCGAAATACAACGACCGGATCACATATGGCCGCCCACCAACGCAGTGCTTGTCCAACGTCAGCACCGGCCTGAGCCGCGCGCGCAGCGCCTCCAGTTCTGCCGGATTGATGAAGCACTTCAATTCGTGGCGCGCAGGCAGCTTTGTTCTCTTGTTCTCTGGCATCGGGGCAATCATCTCCTGTAATTGTAAGCTCAAGTTCCGGCGCGGATCGCGGCAATCGCATCTGCAAAGCAGGCCTCCGCCTCCGCCTGGCTCATGCCAAGGTAATTCATGCAATGCCTGATCAGCTGGGCCGGGCGATTATTGACGCATTTTATCAGCGATTGCCGCCGCTCGTTAAAGCGGCTCATCTCCAGCCCAAGCTTCTTCAGATAATCCGGGAACAGCGGCTGAAGTTCCTGCCAGCGCGCTTCGAACCGCGCAAGCACATTTTCGGAAGAAAGCGTGGTGGCCAGATAACGGTTCATGATTTCAAGATAACGCGCGCGGATATCCGGATTCTGCATGCATGCCTTAAACAGCGTAGCGAAGCTGCCGTCGGCAAACAGGGTATATACATCCACATTCTCGCGCAGGCCACGATCGATATCGTAGATAATCCAGCGCCACTTGCCGTCGGCATTTGCGTTGCGATAGCGCTTCACATTAAATGTATCCGTTTCAGAGGCATAGCCCGCGTACACCAGATATTCCAGAAAATTGTCGATATCGATGTTCGCGTCAATCATCTCATAGGCCTCGCGGCTGGCGGCATCGTGCGCTTCCAGCCACGCATTGAGCGCCGTAAAGCTATCGTTGCTGCCCTGAATAATAATCTGCTTGCCCTTTACGATATCCAGCGCCACCTCATCTCCTTCCCATCCCTCGAACTGGCAGATAGAATAGGCGTTGATGCGTTCGCGCAGATACATCATGCTGTAGTATTCACCGTTCAGATAACAGACGCAAAGCTCCGATTCCTGATACATCAGCGACGAATCCGCCGCCAACGCGGTATAAACCGAATCGCGCATGAAGGTGCTCTTGTAATCCTGGCCCGACGCGCGCAGCAGGAAAGACTGGTACTGCGCGTAATCGCGCTTGGAAAAGATCGGATAATCGAAGCTCCCCGCGCCATATTTTTTGCGCGCGATCACCTTCATGGGCTTCACATCAAGCGTACGGCTGTGACGGCCGTGCATTTTGATGCCGCAGCCCTGCGAAATGGCCGTGCCGGCGCCGCCGGGCTCAAACAGTTCAACGTGCGCTTCACGCTCCCAGTCCATCCAGAAATTCGCGCCGCGCCCATAATCGCCATAGGGCCACTTTTCATAGGCCTTCGGCCCCATTACCATAATGCCCTTTTCGTCGCTGTACAGGTTCGCCGGATCAGAAACCAGCGAAACGACGCGATAGCTGTCCGAATTATTGATATCGTAGAGATAGCTCTGCGTATCGATAAACGAAGGCATCCAACCGTCGCGATACACGCGCGTGCGCAATATCGTGGTACCGTTCACGGAAATGGGCTCGGTATAGGGCGTAGACGCCTCTGTGGGATCGCTGCAGTCCAGCGTATAGTAGATGCGGCAGCCCTCCGGCGCGCTCAGGGTTATCTGGAAGCTATCGCCGGTCTTATACAGTCCGCCTGCCACGGAACAGCGAGCCATGCCCACCCGATCCGTATAGCGCTGAACGGCGTTGGCTGCACCCGGCGTTCCGGATGCAAGGTAATAGAAATCGCCGCCGGCTTCCGTTCGCCCATAGGATACGCCGTCATACTGCCGAGGCAAGAACACCGAATCAAGCACCGTGCCATCCGGTGCGGCCAGCAAAATCGTATACCCACCCGAGTCTGAAAGCGCAAAGCCCGTATTGGGCATGCCGTAGAGCGTTGTTTCTTCCTTTTTAGCGCAGCACACGCACATATACGCCCCCGGCTGAATCACGGTTCCCTGCGGAAACTGCCACTTGCGCGGCTTGTCGCAGTTATTCGAAAGCCCATAACCGCTTAGTTCCACCGTCTGCGCGCCGGAATTGTAAATCTCGATCCAGTCGCAGGGCTCGCTGCTGGGCGCGGCCATAATCTCGCTGATCATCAGCTCGCCGCCGCGACCAATCGCCCGGCCCGCCGCCATCTCAACATTCGCGCCGCCCGGCGTGGGCGCGTTCGCCGCCGTCCAGTCGCCATCGACATACGACCAGGCCTGATTCTTTTCCAGCAGCGGCACATCTACCGCCGAAACCACCTGTCCCTGCGCATCGGTGAGGTAAACGTTCTCACCCGAACGCGACAGCTTGAAATTTGCGTGCAGCTGCGCGGGATTATCCGTGCGGCTCTCGCCGCTGCAATAGACTATCAGATAGCCGTCCACAGGAATCGTCACTGCGGGAAACTGCCACTTGGTAAGCCGGCTTGCATCGTCCGACAGCGCCCAGCCCGCCAGATTCACGGCGCTATCGCTGGTATTGTGCAGCTCGATATAATCGCTGTACGCGCCCTGATCATCCGGAATGTAGAGCGAATTCGCACTCATGACCTCGGTAATCGCGACATCGCCCGCCACTGCCTGAATGTTGGCGGCTCGTTGTTCGGCGCTTTCTGTGATTTCGTTGCGCTCGCCGGGCGTGGGCGTCGCGCTGAGCTCCCAATCGCCTGCGCTCGTGCGGCAATAGGCCCAATCCGCGCTCATCTCGGGAAGTTCCACTGCGTCGATCACGCGGCTGCTCGAATCCAACAGATACAGCGCGTCGCCTCCGGATGCGGAAAGCTTAAACGGCGCATGCAATTCACCGTTCTGCGAAACGGTACTCGAGCCATCCGCCAATATGATCAGCCGCTCTCCCGGGCTCAGCGAAATATTCGGAAATACAAACAGATTGCCGATTCCCGTTTCGTGCATCAGCGCATAGTTTTTCAATGAAACCGCGGCGTTTCCGGCATTCTCAATCTCAACCCAATCCGGCGTGCTGCCGTCCGCCGCCACTAGCGAAGCGCGGTTATCAGAAACCAATTCTGTAAGACGTATGTCATAGTTGCCGAGCGCCGCCGCATCGTTTTCGCTGCTCTGAAAGATCAGCGCTCCCACTGCAAGCGCCAGCGCGAGGCAGGCCAACGCAACGCCTGCCGCCGACGGTCGCCATCGCGTGCCGTCCCAGCTGATCCAGCTCACGCCACCTTGTTTTTTCGCCATTTCATTCCTTTCCGGGCGCGTTTATGGCAGGTTTACTGCTGCGTCTGCGAATAAGCGGCTATTTGGGCCATCGCATCGCCGAAATAGCGCTGCTTATCCGCATCTGAGAATTTAAACACGCCGTCAAAATACTCCAGTATCTTTGCGGGCCGCGTTTCAGCATAGCTCGCAAATTTCTTCAACTGCTTGGCATATTGAGCCTCGGTTATGCCCAGCTTTTGCAGATAGTCCGGCAACAGGCCGTCGATCAACTCGTATCGCTCCCTGATCTTCGCCATCACGCTTTCGCTGGAAAAGGTGGTCGCCAGCTGCTGACCGAAATAAGTCAGGAAACGGTCACGAATGGTATCGTTCTTCATACATGCAATGAAGAGCGTAGTATCCGTATACTTGTTGGTACCCATGCCGCTGGGATCGAGCCATCGGGCAATGGAATTCGTATCCACATAGAAGGCCCAGTCCAGATCAAAGAGTACATAGCGCCACTTGCCGTCCGTCTTGGCGTTGCGATAGCGCTTCACATTCAACGTATCGCCGTTGCCCACGAAGATCTCAATTGCCATGTATTCCAGATAGTTCTGCAAATCTATCGTGGAATCGATATACTCGTAGGCCTCCTGCGTATTGGAATCGTGCGTCTTCAAATACTGAATCAGCTGTTCATAGGTCGCGTTGGAGCCCTGCATTTCGCGGGAATTGGCCTTAATCAGGTCAATATCATCCTCCATGCCCTCCCAGCCCTCAAACTGGCAGATGGAAGCGGTATTGATGCGCTCGCGCAAATACATCAGGCTGTAATACTCGCCATTGATGTACACCACGCACGCCTCGCTCTCCTGATACATTACGGAAGTATCCGCCGCCAGCGTGCTCAGCACTGAATCGCGCATGAAGGCCATATTGTAATCCTGGCCCGACGCACGCAGCAGGAAGGACTGGTACTCCGTATAATCGCGATTGGAGAAGATCGGATAATGGAACCGGTTATCGCCATATTCGCCGCGGGCAATCACCTTAAAGGCCTTCACATCGGCCGCACGACTGTACTGTCCGTGCAGCTTAATGCCGCATTCCTGCGAAATCGCCTGATTGCCATCCGGCTCAAACAGTTCCACATGGGCCTCGCGCTCCCAGTCCATCCAGAAATTCGCGCCCTTGTTCATCGAGCCGTATGGGAATTTATCGGTGGCGTTCGGACCCTTGATCATAATGCCCTTTTCATCGCTGGTCAGATTCTCCCAATCCGAAACCAGCGAAACCACCGCCACTGCGCCGTCCTCGTTGCGCACGTCGTATAGGTAGCTCTGCGTGTCCATATAGGATTCCATGTAGCCGTCGCGGTACACGCGCGTGCGCAGTATCGTGGTTGCGTTGACGGCAATCGGGCCGGTATAGAGCGTGGCGCTGGTGTCTGGGTCGGAACAATCCAGTGTGTAATAAATTTGACTGCCTTCAGGCGCCGTAAGTTCCACCTGGAAGCTGTCGCCCGTGTGAAACAGCCCGCCCTGCACGCTATACTGCGCAATCGCCGCCTTGCCACGGTACATGCTTCCCGAATTGGCGACGCCCGGCGTAGCCTGTGCAAAATAGAAGCAGCCGTTCTGGCCCTGCGCCCGGCCATAGGAAATGCCGCTGTACTGCCGGGGCAGATAGATCGCGTCCATCGCCCGGCCTTCAGGCGTGGACAGGCACACGGTATAGCCGCCATCCTTGCTGAGCTTGAAATCGGCGTTTACAAAGCCGTCCAGCGAGGTTGTGCTCTGGCCGGACAGATATACGCCCTTGTATTCACCGGGCTGAATCACCGTGCCCGATGGGAACTGCCAGCGCCGCGGGCGCGAAGCATCGTCCGAGAGGCCGCAGCCGCTCAAATCTACAGCCTGCGCGCCGCCATTATAGATTTCCACCCAGTCGTATTTCTGCGATGTAGGCGAAGCCATAACTTCGCTGATATACACGCCGCCATGTCCGCCGAACAGCTGTGCGTTCAGCGCGGCCGCAGAATCGTGCGTATTGGGCAGACCCGGCGTGGGGGCAAGCTCTGTGGACCATTCGCCATTAAACAGTGACCATGCCTGGCTGTCGTTCAGCGCAGGAATCTGCACAGCGGATACCGTCTGCCCCTCCGGGCTGGTCAGATACACGGTTTCGCCGTCGCTGCCGAGCTTGAAGCTGGTGTGCAGGTGGTTGGGATCGTCGGTCCTGTCAAGCCCGGAACAATGCACTGCCAAATAGCCGTCCGCCGGAATCGTCACCGCCGGGAACGTCCACTTCTTCAACTTTGCATTGTCGTCCGAGAGATACCAGCCCGCAAGATTCACGCTTGCACCGGAGCGATTATGAATTTCCACATAGTCGGGCGTATTGCCGCTTTCATCCTGAAAATAGAGCGCGTTCGAGCTCATCGCTTCGCTGATTTCCAGCGCGCCCTGAACCACGCTGACATCTGCCGCGGCAGCCTCCACGGTATCGGAAAACACATTGGGCGCGCCCGGCGTGGCTTTCGTGCTGACCTGCCAACTGCCATCCGCTGCACGGCAATATGCGCTGTCCGCCGCCAGCTCCGGCAGCGTCACCATGTCGATCGCCTGTCCCTGCGCGTCAAGCAATAGCAGCGCGTCGCCGCCGGAAGCGGAAAGCTTAAACGGCGCATGCAGTTCTTCCCGCGCGCTTGAAGTCTTGCTGCCGTCGGCATAAATCAGGAGATACTCGCCCGGCTCCAGCGATACGCTCGGAAAGTTGAATATTTTATTTGGCGCCGACTCAAGCAACAGCGCATAGCGATTCAGGTTCACGCGCGTCGCGCCGTCGTTCACAATTTCAATCCAGTCCGGCGCGTCACCGTTCACCGTCAGCAGCGCCGTCGCATTTTCAGACATGACTTCGTTAATATGTACCGCGCCCGCGGCTGCGGCCTGCGAGCTGCGCGCCGATGAATTAGCAAGCCATTGCGCCGCAAAGCTCAGCGCAATGGCCGCCACGCCCGCCAGCGCCAACAGCGCCGTAAACGTATTGCCACGCGCATCGCGCCTACCTATCCAGTTTGCCGCCTTCTTCTTTGTATTTGTATTATGTTTCTTAGCCGATACGGCACGCCCTGATTTCGAGCCCTGCCGTGCCTTTTTACTCTCCGACACTTATTTTCCCCCAGCGATAAACGCGCATTCGTAGCTGATATTATACCTTATTATAAGCATACTCCTTTATTATCAAAAGAGTGCGGCAAGTATACAATATTTCCTAGAACATTGCATTAACAAACAGTAACAATGCATAGTCCACACATTGCGGACACGCAAAGAGCCGTCCGGCAACTGCCGGACGGCTCAGTCTTGCCCCTTGGGTTTTATTTCGCGAAATCCACCGCACGGGTCTCGCGGATGACGTTCACCTTGATCTGGCCGGGATATTCCATGTCCCGCTCGATCTTCTTCACGATTTCCTTGGCCAGGATCAGCGTGCCCGCGTCGTTCACATCCTCAGGCTTAACGATAATACGCACTTCCCTGCCAGACTGAATGGCATAGCAGGTTTCCACGCCGTCAAAGGAATAGGCGATGGATTCCAGCTTTTCAAGGCGCTTGATGTAGTTTTCAAGCGACTCCCTGCGCGCGCCGGGACGCGCCGCAGAAATGGCGTCCGCTGCCTGCACCAACACAGCCTCCACGCTGGCAGGCTCCACATCGTTATGGTGGGCCATAATCGCGTTGACGACCATATCGTTTTCATGGAATTTCTTGGCCAGGTCCGCGCCGATGGTCACGTGCGTGCCTTCAACCTCGTGATCGATGGCCTTGCCGATATCATGCAGCAAACCCGCGCGCTTTGCCAGCTGCACATCCGCGCCCAGCTCGGCCGCCATCACGCCGGCCAGATGACTCACTTCAATGGAATGACGCAGCACATTCTGGCCATAGCTGGTGCGATAACGCATGCGGCCCAGCAGCTTCACCAGTTCCGGATGAATGCCGTGCAGGTTGGTTTCAAAGATGGCCTGCTCGCCAGCCTCGCGAATCTGATTGTCCACCTCGCGCTTGGCCTTTTCGACCATTTCTTCAATGCGCGCGGGATGAATGCGGCCGTCGGTAATCAGTTTTTCCAGTGCGATGCGCGCGATTTCGCGGCGCACCGGATCAAACGCGGAAATAATCACGGCTTCGGGTGTATCGTCGATAATCAGATCCACGCCCGTGGCAGTTTCCAGCGTGCGGATGTTGCGGCCTTCGCGACCGATGATGCGGCCCTTCATATCGTCGTTGGGCAGTGCCACCACGGAAACCGTGGTTTCGGCTACGTGATCGGCGGCACACTTCTGAATGGCCGTGGAGATAATGTCGCGGGCCTTTTTATCAGCCTCTTCCTTGGCGCGCGCTTCAATTTCGCGCACCATCACGGCGGCGTCATGGTAGGCGTCCTTCTGAACGCGATCGATCAGGATATTCTTGGCCTCGTCCGAGGTCATGTTGGCCACGCGCTCCAGTTCCTCCTTCTGGCGGGCGTGCATGCCTTCCGCCTCTTCCTGAAGGCGCTCGGCTTCCTTATACTTTTCGTTCAGCTGCTCCTCACGCAGCTCCAGATTGTCCAGCTTCTTATCGAACTGCTCCTCGCGCTGGTTCACGCGGCGTTCGGCGCGGGTCACCTCGCTGCGGCGGTCACGGATCTCTTTATCCAACTCGTTCTTCAGGCGGATAATTTCTTCCTTTGCCTCCAGCACGGCCTCCTTTTTCTTGTCCTCCGCCTTGCGCGTAGCTTCGTCGAGCAGATTTCTCGCGTACTCTTCCGTCTGCCCAAGCTTCTTTTCCATGGCGTTTTTGCGGTAGAAATATCCGGCCGCAAGGCCAAGCGCCAGCGCAACAATCGCGATGACGATGACTATTCCAATGCTCACAGTGCTTTTCTTCCTCTCTTTCCCTCTATTTTCCCCTTTTTAAGCCGTTTCAATTCCGTTGATATGAACTGCGCCCCGCCTTCATGCGGCGAATGAAATGCATCCGCGCCAAAAAACGAGCAACCGACAGGCGAGTTCCGCGCAGCTGTCGGTTCGAAGAAGAAATATTCGGCTATACGCCTCTCAAGCGCCGGAATAAGGCCAAATCCGAACCGCATTTTGCAACGGCTCGAAAAACGTCCCTGCATCCGGGCTTCAGGCCCGGCGGGGCGTTCTATTTGCATAATTCAGGTTTCTGCGCTGCGCAATGAACACAAAATAGCCGTCCGTCTCGCGAATCTCCACGCCGCCGAACACGGAAACCAGCTTGTTTTTATACCATTGCCGCCGCTTGGTCACCATACACAGCCTTCCGCCGATCTTCAATCGGTTAAAACCCTTTTCAATAAAACCCTTTGCCACGGAAAAATCCGTTTGATACGGGGGATTGGAGAGGATTAAATCAAATCCACTGGCATCCACGCTGTCAAATCCATTCGATAAGAACAGCCGCACGCCGCCCACTCCGTTCCGCTCCGCATTCCGTCGCGCGGTTTCCACCGCCGCCGGGTCGGCATCGGACATGAAAACATTCTCTTCTCCGACGATCTTCGCCGCAAGAATACCGACAACGCCGTATCCGCAGCCAAGATCCATTATGCGCATACCTGGCGCGATATCCGCATGCGACAGCATTGCCAGCGTACCGCGATCTATATGCTCGGGAGAAAAGAGCCCCGCCCGGGTTTCAAGCGTTACCCGATGGCCCCTGTACTCCGCGCTGAGCAATCCGACCTCTCGCTCCTTGGCCATGCCCATGCATCCGTCACTTTCGTCAGGTTATTCGTCCATTGATTATTATATCACACTCTGCACGAAAAAAAATGAATAATTCAAGTCTATTTGGAAAAAATGTCTTCACATTTGCCAAAATCAAGGGGAATGCTTCGCATGCTGTATATCGCGCTGGCGGCTGCGCTCGCCGCCCTGTCCGCCGCAAGGCTGAAGCTCGCGCTGTTTGCGCGCGTCGGCAGCGGCGCCTTTGTGCGGGTCGGTTTCGCGCCAGTTGACGGCCGAATCGCGCTGCGCCGCGCGCACCGGCACAGTAAAAAGCGCAAAAAAATAAAGCCGCCCTCGGCGGCGCTCATCCATGCAGGCCTGAAAGCGGCGCGCTACCTGCTGCCTCGCATTCAGCTGGAACAGCTGCGCGTGTTGGGGCGCGTTTCCGCACAGGACGCCGCGCGGACCGCGCTGCTGACCGGCGGTGCGCGCGCGCTGATCGGGCTGACCACGGCGCTGCTTCGCCCACGGCAAACCAGAATTGCGCTCAATCCGGACTTTTCCCAAAATCAGGCCCATGCGATCTGCTTTGGCATGCTTTCACTGCGGCTGGGGCATATTATCTGCGCAGGCGCGATCGGCGCATGGAATTATCTGAGAGAGAGGCTGAATCAATGGATAAGCACCCGATTGAAAACATCATGAACAGCACGCTAGAAGACATTCGCGATATGGTGGATGTGAACACCGTGATCGGCGACGCGATTCTCACGCAAGACGGCTCGACAGTGATCCCCATATCTAAGGTAAGCTTCGGCTTCGTGGCGGGCGGCGGCGAATACAGTTGCGGCGGCCGCGGCGCGTCGGACCGGTTACCCTTCGCGGGCGGCACGGGCGCGGGTGTGAGCATCCAGCCCATGGGCTTTCTGGTAAGCGGCGATGGCGGCGTTCGCCTGCTTCCCGCTCAACCCTACGCACCCACCGACCGCATCATTGAAATGGCGCCGCAGTTAATGAATGAAATCCGAAAATTTCTGGCGGCCAAAAACGAATCCCGCCGCAGCATTCCGTTGCGTGGCGGCGATGCGGCACAATCCTGATACCGGCATGCTTCCCCCGCCGCGGGCATATGCTGAAAACAGCTTGCGCATCGCGGAGGGGGAATTTTCATGCAGCCGACGCTCATTATCTGTTCGCCGCATCCCGGCGTCATCTACATAAACGGCGCGTTCGCCGGCGAAGCGGGCCCGGACAGGCCGCTGATCCGTCCAATAGCGGGTTGGGGCGCGCTCTATCTGGAATACAGGCCGTTGAGCGGCACGCACCGGGAAATGGCGCGGCGCATCGTGCTTTCCGGCGGCGAGCCGCTGCCAGAATCTATCGAGAGCGCGGAGGGATTGTCCGCTGTCATCTGGCCGGGCGGCGAGATAGAACTGGAACTCACGCCGCAGAGCGACGCGCAGGTGCGTGAATTCACGCTGGGCGGGCGCAGCTTTCAGTTGGACGCAGCCAGCGGCCGGCTTTATCTGGAAGGCAGGCCTATCGGCACACTGCCGCCGGAAGCGGACGTGCCCGAGCTACGCATAACCGGCGGCGGTGCGGCGCTCAGCGGCGCGTGCGCGGACGGACGCTATTTGCTTTCGATGGACGCGCGGCTTGAAACGCAAACCGGTTTTCTGCGCGCAAAGCAGATCGACCTGGAGGAGGACGGCCGCATCCGCGCCGTGGTCGCCCAACAGGATCTGGCCGGACACGCGTCGCTTGAGACCTGGCGATTGGAACCAGACGGTCTGAAGTTGATTTCATCCGAGCCCGCCTGGGCGCAGGGCGCGCCACTCCGCCCGCAGACGCCCGCAGAGACCGCGCGGGCGGCGGTCGAAGCCGCGCTGCTGGGGCTGACCGCCGAAGCGGACGCCTACCTCACCCCAGCATTGCGATCGCGCGCGCCGCTTGCCGGCATCGCAGAAAGGTGTGACCTGTGCCTCGATATGAAATACGCGCTGCCCAGCGGCCGGGACAGTGTGGCGCTATTGAAGCTGGAAAGTGATAACTGCGCGCGCGTCAGGCCAATGTACTTCCGCGCGGTGGCGGGCGGCGGCGCGCAGGGGCCGTATCTGATCGACGCTGTCGAATTCGGCTAAACTTAAAATTCCAGCCCTTGACAAGCCGGTTCTCATGTGCTATCTTAGCTTTCGGAAGTCTTTAAGACGGTACAGAGAGACCGACAAGAGGCAGAGATGGGCGCGTCCCG
>CAKUDW010000033.1 GCA_934645275.1 uncultured Clostridia bacterium | reverse complement strand
CCCTACAAGTAAGGAGGCGAATCAAGAATGGCAAGAGTTAAGCGTGCAGTAAACGCACAGAAGAAAAAGCGTAAGATTATGAAGCTCGCCAAGGGTTACTTTGGCGCGAAGAGCAAGCAGTATCGTGCAGCCAGCGAACAGGTTCGCCGTTCTCTGCGCTACGCCTATATTGGCCGCAAGATGAAGAAGCGCGATTTCCGCAGCCTGTGGATCGCCCGCATCAACGCCGCCGCCCGCATCAACGGTCTGTCCTATTCCAAGATGATCAACGGCCTGAAGGTCGCTGGCGTCGATATCAACCGTAAGATGCTCGCCGAGCTGGCTATCTCCGATCCCGCTGCTTTTGCTGCGCTAGCTGAAACGGCCAAGAACGCTGCAAAGTAAGCAGTCGCTTCATTCAAACCGCTTCGATTTCGAAGCGGTTTTTTGTATGATTGTTAAAAATAATAACCATATATTTACCCATGTTTAAAATTTTAAACTTGCCTTTGCTTGACCACTTGCACAAAGCGGAATATAATTTAGGTGTGCTACAAGATTCTTCACAGAAAGGCATGTGAATTTATATGTATTTAGATCACAGAATCACTTCAAAAATAGCGCGCATTTTGGATATGATCGATCTGTCGGCGCTGCTGCTGGATTCCAACGGCAACGTGATTTTGCCTGAGGGCGATCAGCGCACCTTTAATCTGCCGGAAGCCATTCGCAAAAATCCTACCATGCCGCTGATTTATGGCGGCGTCACGCTGATCGGCACCTCTGAGGATCAGCCCATCTATATCTGCCTGCACGGCGACAGCGAGGAAATAAAAAAGTGCTCTGTGCTGTGCGCGGAACTGATCAACATGGTACTGCGCGAGGATTTGAGTCACACTAGCCGCGAGCAGTCGCTGCGTCTGATGCTGCGCGGCGAGATCGAAACTTCTGAATTTGAAACGCTGGCGGCCGAACACAATATTCCGCTGGAAAAGAAGCGTTGCGTGCTCTATTTCTACTTTGTGGATATCGAGGCTGAGGCGGCGATGCAGGTACTCAGCGGCAGTCTTCAGGATGAGGGCGATCTGCTGGCCGAGGTTGGCCGCCATTCGCTGGCCATGCTCAAGGGCGTGGATGAGGATGTAAATTTTGCAGAGCTCGAGGAATACGCAAAGGCGATCGAAGTGAGTTTCCTGACGGAATCCGGTACTTCCGTGTACGTGGGCATTTCCAATCCCCGCGACGATTTGCTGGGCATTCCGGACGCCTACGAGGAGGCCCGCGGCGCGATCAACGTCGGCCGCGTGTATCACAGCAGCCGCACGGTGTTCGTATATCGTAACCTGCTGCTCGAACGTTTCTTAAACGACGTTCCGCAGGATATGTGCGGCAGCTACAACGCCATGATCTTCAATCGTAAGACCGCGCGCTTGTTTAACGATGAAATGGTGCATACCATTGAGAGCTTCTTTGATAATAGTCTGAATCTTTCGGAGACGGCCAGAAAGCTCTACATTCATCGCAATACGCTGGTTTATCGCCTTGAAAAGGTGCAGCGCGCCATCGGATTGGATCTGCGCAATTTCGATGATGCGGTTACCTTTAAGATGATGATGCTTCTGGGTAAGAATACTACGCCGCGGAAGAACCGAATGTAATTTGCCTGCGGGCGGAAACATAGATTCAAATACGGCATGGGGAAATGCGGCGGCGCGTATGGCCGCCGCGTTTTCTATATTTATCCTTTGAAGGATGGGTGGAACGCATGAAGCACGGGAGCGGTTTTTATCTGACGGCGTTGTGGATCGCGCTGGTGGTCTGCATGCTGGGCGCGGTGGTTACGCTGGCTTTATCGCCCGGCGGTCTTGCCGGCGTTCATCTGGTGAGCGACGGCGAATACGAAGTTATATCCCGCTATTCGCGTCTGGAGGAAATTCGGCGGACGTTAGACGAGGAATACTATCAGGAAGTGGATGGCGAAGTGCTCGTCGAGGGTGCAATCGAGGGTATGATGGCGGCGCTTCAGGACCCCTACACCTTTTATTATACGCCCGATGAAATGGAACGGCATGATGAAATGACCAGCGGCAGCTACAAGGGCGTCGGCGTGCTCGTGCAGCAGAATGGGGATGGCGAGATTGAAATCGTGCGCGTATACGATGGCAGTCCGGCGCAGGCAGCGGGATTGCGGACGGGCGACTGTATCGTATCGGTGGATGGAGAGGCGGTCGGAGCTGAGGACGAGCAGGCCTTTACACAAGGCGTGAATCGCATTCGCCGAAAGGCGGGCGAGGCGATGGAACTCGGGATTCGGCGCGGCGGAGAAACATTTGAAGTCTCGGCCGTGTGCAGCGACATCAGCATTTCGAATGTTGCGTCCGCCATGCTGGAGGGCGGGATCGGCTACATCGCCATATACCAGTTTTCGGGCGACGATGCAAGCGCGTTCAGCGCCGCGCTGCAAACTCTGCAAGATGCAGGTGCAAACGGGCTGATTATCGACTTGCGCAACAATCCCGGCGGATTGTTGGACGACGTGGTGGAAATTGCGGACGAGTTGTTGCCCGAGGGCGTGGTCGTGTACACACAGACGCGCGACGGCGAGCGTACGGATTATTATTCGGATGCGGAATACTGCGATCTGCCTGCGGTTGTGTTGGTGAACGACATGTCGGCCAGCGCTTCGGAAATCCTGGCCGCCGCCATGCAGGATTATGGCCGCGCCGCCGTGGTTGGCACAAAGACCTTTGGCAAGGGAATTGTGCAGACGCTGGTGAGCTTTTCACAGGATGGAGCGGGCATGCAGTATACCTCGTCCAGCTACTACGCGCCGTCTGGACGTAGCATTCACGGCGTGGGCGTGACGCCGGACATTGTTGTTGAGAGCGCGGCGGACGACGAAATCAATTCCGAAGCGCCGAATCCCGCGCGCGACGCGCAGCTGCGCTGCGCCATTCGAGAAGTGGCGCGGCACATCGCTTCGGCGAATGCAAATTGATGGCCGGCCGGGCATAGTTCGCGTTCCTTCTGGACAAACTGCTATTGTCCGGCTTAGGCTGGACAATACAGAATTTTGAACGAGGGAGTGTTATTCATGAACGACAAGCAGGCTAACAAGAACATTCGTTGCCGCGTTGAGAGCTGCGGCTACCACTGCAAGGACGAAAACTGCTGCACGCTTTCCAGCATTCAGGTGGAGCCCTGCGCCAACTGCCACAGCGGCAAGGCCAGCGACGAGAGCATGTGCGCAAGCTACAAGTGCAAATAATTTGCCGGATTGCTCAAGTGGGCCGCTCCGATTTCGGGGCGGCTCGTTCAATATGCGCAGCTGAATGGATTTGACAGCCTGTTTGCGCTGTGATATAATGCCCCTACATAAAAAACTAACGACGAAGCAAACCCGGCCAGAATCGACGGTACAAAGCGGCCGCGCTGGTAAATATGGCGACGCGTTTTCCTGCATTACATTTCAGAGCCGAAAGGCACATGTCGATTCGCCGCCTCATTTAGTCGGAGTCTCTGCCGCGGAACCTGTTCTGTGGCGGCAGACACGCTTTTTTTGCAATAAAGGCTCTGCCTGTTCGCTTTATTCTGTGGCGCTGGTTTGGGGTTGAATCGCTTATTGGAGAGAAATAATTCATGAATCCTCTGTCGGCACTGGCGTTGATTACGGTCGGCGTCATCATCGCGCTCACCTATCATCACGGCGCGCCCGAGCGCAGCAATCGGCAAAACCGCATGGTGAGCGCCGTGATGCTGTGCCTGGTCTGGTGGTGTTTTTGCGATGCGTTCTTTTTCATGGCTCCAGATAAGGAAGCCGCTTTTTTGTGGCACAGGCTTGGCGCGTTGGGCTGGTGTGGCTTTATTGCGCCGGCAACGGCCTACTATGCTCGCTTGACGAGCGCGGATAAGCATATTCCAAGGTGGTTCAAGATAGCTTATTGGATATTTGCCACGCTATTTACCCTGCGGTTTATGCTGGCCATGCCCACGCCCTATGCGGTGGATATGGTCGAGAGCGGCGCAGGACTTGGCTGGAGCTATGTGCATGGCACGACGATTTGGTCGGTTTTGTATGTAATCTATGCGGGGGCCAGCTTTGGCGGCGCTATGTATTGCATGAAAAAGTGGCGAGATAGCGTGAAGATGCCGTCGGCAAGCCGTCTGACGAGCGGCTTTATGTCGCTGAACCTTGTTTCGCTCGCCATTGGTACGACGTCGATTTACATTCTGCCCAGATTTACGAGCTATCTGCCGCCGTTGGGCTGCGTGGCGGTGCTGGTGTTTGCAGTCGGCTATTGGACGCGGCTGCGTGGGCTGGACTTTTCCAGTTTTGCCCAGCCAACGGAGACCTGGAATGTGTTCGAGAGTTGCCACAGCGCCATGCTGGTAATGGATGAGGATTTCAACGCGCTCTATCTGAATCGGGAGGCGCGGCGGATTTTGAATGTGACAGACCCGCGGGACTGCAAGGCGAAATTCGACGCGGAGGCCGCGCGGCGCTTCCGCGTGTTTGCAGCTTCGGATCGGATGATTACCTCTGGATATCCTGTGCGCATGGAAAACGGCGCCTATTTAATTAGCGCGGTGAGCCGGCTTCGGCTGCGCAGAAACCTGGATGTATTCGTGCTTTGCCTGAATGACGTTACAGAGATTCATCAGGCCCAGTCGCGGCTGGCTTACCTGGCGTACAGCGACGAGTTGACCGGGCTGATGAATCGGCGCGGTTTGGCCGATGAGCTTGAAGCGTGGAGCGAAGCTTATGCGAAAGATGGCGTGGATTTTGAAATGCTGTTCATGGATCTCGCCCGTTTTAAGCACATTAACGATCATTACGGGCATAATACCGGCGACGCGGTGCTGGCCGTGGTTTCAGATGTGATTCAGGCGCAACTGGCGACGGGCGACGTGTTTGCGCGCTATGCGGGCGATGAATTTGTGATTCTGCACCGCGGCGGCGATGGCGAAGCGCTTTCCAAGTGCATCCGCGAGGCTGTGGCCAAAATTGATTTTTCGCGCATTGTGGATGGGCTGAAGTTGGAAGTGGACGTCGGTGTGGCGCGCTATTCCGAGGCGAAGAGCGTAAACGGTCTGTTCTATCTGGCGGATAATCGCATGTATTCGGAGAAGCAGCAGCGCCGCGAGCCGGAGGACGGGGAAGCGGAGAGGGAGGCCTGAACATGGCTGAGGTGGATGCGCTTGATTTGGCGGCGCTGTCGCGCGATCGCATTTGCTGGCAGCATCCAGGTCTGGCGTCCGCGTTGGAGCGGCTGAAGCCCGAGTTGAGCTGCGACGGCTGTGTGGAAACCTTCGCGACGGACGGTGAAAAATACATATTCAATCCCGACTGGGCGCGCGAAGCGTTTTTTCGCGCGCCCGTTCTGCTGGATCGGGCGCTGCTGCATGCGCTGGCCCATTGCCTGTTGGGACATGTGCAGCAGAGCGCGCCAACGACAGCCATGGCGCTGGCATGCGATGTGCAGGCGGCAGTGCTGTCCGCGGAGCTTGCACCTGAGACAGCGGATGCGAAAGGTTGGCCGATGCGCGAGCTTATGCGCCGCTTTGGTCGCGCGCAATCTCCGGAGGCTGTGATGAAGCTGATGGAAATCGACGCTTTTGCGAAGGGTAATATGGAAGCAATTCGTGCGTGCGTATCCATCGACAGTCACGCGCTCTGGCGGCGCGAACCCATTGCGCAGCCGCGGGCCGGCGGCGTTGGCGACGGCTGGGGCGAGTTGGCCGCGCGTTTGCGGCGCGGCGTTGGCAGTGGCGCAGGTTACGGCACGGAAGCGGCGGGGCTGCGTCGAAGAATGCGCGTGGGCAGTGCAGACGCGCGGGCATTGGCAGATTACCTGAAGCGCTATTCGGTGGTGCGCGAGAACCCGCGCGACGACCCGGACAGTTTTCAGTATGCCTGGTATGCGTACGGCATGGCGCATTACGGCAATGTGCCGCTGATTGAACCGCTGGAATACCGCGAGGAGCGGCGCATCGACGCGCTGGTGATCGTGATCGACACGTCCGGCTCCTGCACGCGCGGGTTGACGCGCCGCTTTCTGGAGCTGGTGCGTGGACTATTGGCGGAGACGGGGTTGTTTTTCAGGCACTTCAATTTGCGAATCATTCAGTGCGACGCGGAGGTACAGCGCGACGATCTGATCTGCGATATGCGCGCATTTGAGCGCTATATCGAAAATTTGGAGGTCATTGGTGGCGGTGGTACGGATTTTCGCCCGGCACTGCATCGAATAGACACGCTGCTGGCGCAGGGCAGGCTGCGAGGGTTGAAGGGCGTGCTCTGTTTTTCGGATGGGCGCGGCATCTATCCGGCGAAGGCGCCTGATTATGAAGTGACATTTGTATTTCTTAAGCATCGCTTCGATGCGATAGATACGCCCGCGTGGGTGCGGCGGTTGGTGATCGACATGCCTGTTCCGCGCCATGGCGATCCAGATGAATACTGAATCCGGAGGGGATAGAATGAATATCAGTCAGGCGGCGCGGCAGCTTGAAATTGCTGCGCGCGCCTACGCATTGCAGGATAAGCAGGGCATGCCGTTGATTCCTTCAGAAGCGCAGCGTCCCGTATATCTGGTGGGCCCGCCCGGCGTGGGAAAGACGGCGGCGGTGCGGCAGGTGGTAGAGCGGCTGGGTGTGGGCCTTGCGAGTTATACCATGACGCACCATACCCGGCAAAGTGCGCTCGGACTGCCACAGATTGTGCGGCGCAGCTTCGGCGGGCACGAATTGGCGGTAACGGAGTATACGATGTCTGAAATTCTGCTGGGCGTTTATCAGCGCGTGGAAGCGGGTCAGAAGCACGGCATATTGTTTTTGGACGAAATCAACTGCGTTTCCGAAACGCTGACGCCTGCATTGCTGGAACTGCTGCAGCACAAGCGCTTCGGCGAATTTGCTGTTCCTGAGGGATGGATGATCGTGTGCGCAGGAAATCCGGAAAGGTACAATCGCTCTGCGCACGCATTTGATCCGGTGACGTTGGATCGACTGCGCGTGATTGAAATCGAGCCGGACCTGGAGGCGTGGTTGAACTATGCGTCCGAACGCCGTGTGCGCGCTTCGATTCGAGGCTATCTGCGTCTGCGTCCACAGGATTTTTATGCGGCGGACGGGGACAGCGCCGTTACGCCCCGCAGTTGGACGGATCTTTCGGTCATGATGGACGCATTGGAGGTCTTGGGTGAAGTGCCCGACGGTGCGCTTTACAGGCAATACCTGCAATGTGGCGGCGTTGCGGACAGCTTTGCACTCTACGAAGCGCTTGGCCGCGGCATAGCCGGACAGCTTCAGCTGGACAAGCTGCTGGATACCGGCTTCAATACGACGCAGGTACAGACCCTGGCGGGCGCGGCGTTTGATGAAATGCTGTTTGCCGCGATGCTGCTGGCCGATGATATGCGCAGGCGCGCCGCAGATTTTGAGCGGCACAGAGAGCTTGCCGGACGCTTGCAAAGCTTCGTGAGCGGTGTGGCGCTGGATATTTCCGGATCCGGGGCACGGTTGGATGTGTGCCGTGCGCATCTTCAGCGCATGGAGCATGCAATGGAGGTTCGGCGCGACGTGGGCGCGATTTCAGCGCAGGACGAGACCGATGAGCGCGCGCTGTTCGACCTGATCCGCCAGACGATTGCTGCGGCGGGCGAAAGCCCTGATGTGGACGCGGCGCTTGCGGTACGCGTCCGGGCGAACGCGGAGTCGGTTGAGGCCGGTCGAGGTGCGCTCGTTCTGGCGCTGACACGCGGTCTGGATTTTGCTGAAGCGGCGTTTGCGAACCCTCACATAAAAGTGATTTTTTTGAGCGAGCTTACCCGCAGCGGTGCGGCGGAACGCTTTCTGCGGCGCGAGCTTGGCGGCAGACTGGACGCGCTGCGCGCGGACGCTGATCCGGACCTGCGCACGCAGCGGCTGTTGAACCAGCGGGAGAATGGATGAGAATTGTCACAATTCCAAATATGTGCTAGAATGAACCGATATGCGCCGGACGGCGCACGGGGAGTAAGGAACGCAAATGAATTTATTCGATATTATCGGGCCGGTCATGATTGGCCCAAGCAGCAGCCATACGGCGGGCGCGGCGCGCATCGGTTATATTGCACGCAAAATTCTGGTGAAGCCGCCGGTGCGGGCCGAAATCGGACTGGCAGGCAGCTTTGCCGAGACCTATCTGGGCCATGGTACAGATCGCGCGTTGGCGGCCGGTATACTCGGCATGAAGCCGGATGACGAGCGGCTGCCGTGCAGTTTGGAAATTGCGCGCGAGCAGGGACTTGAACTGACGTTTAAGCGCATTAGCCTGCCTAAACGGCATCCGAATACCGCCGTTGTGCGGCTGTGGGCGGACGACGGTACGACGGCTGAAATTGAGGGCGCATCCGTGGGCGGCGGCAATGTGCTCATTACGCGGCTCAACGGCATGGAGAGTGCGTTTACCGGCCAGTACAACACGCTGATTATACCGCACCAGGATACCTGCGGCGTGATTGCCAGCGTGACGCAGGCGTTGGCGGCCGACGGCGTTAATATCGGCAATTTCAAGCTGTCGCGGCCGGTAAAGGGCAATCAGGCAGTTATGACCATCGAGGTGGACGGCAACGTGGATCGCGAGCTGCTGCAAAGGCTGCGCGCGCTGCCGAACGTGAGCCATGTGGTGTATCTGCATGCCAACGAATGAGGAGGAAAGCGCTATGCTGAATTATATGTCGGTTGCTGAGATCGCCGCGCAGGCAAGTCGGCAGGGGTTGAGCATCGGCAGGCTCGTGCTTCAGGATCAGGCGGCGCAGATGGAGCGCAGTGAAGCGGATATTCTAAATGAAATGGATGAGAATCTTCACGTGATGGAGCGCGCCGCCAAACGCGGGCTTCAGCCCGGGCTACGTTCAAACAGCGGCCTCACCGGCGGAGACGGCGCGCGGATGCGCGCGCATGCCGCGCATGCGTTGAGCGGCCCCTTCTGCGCGCGGGCCATGCAGATTGCGCTGGGCACTGCGGAATGCAATGCAGCGATGGGCCGCATCGTGGCCAGCCCGACGGCAGGCAGCTGCGGCATATTGCCGGGCGCAGTGATCTCGATGATGGAGAACTGCGGCGTTGGCCGCGAGGATGCGTGTCTGGCGCTGATTGCAGCGGGCGGCATTGGCATGGTGATTGCCAATCAGGCGAGCATCAGCGGCGCGGCGGGCGGCTGCCAGGCAGAGTGCGGCAGTGCGGCGGCGATGGCTGCGGCGGCACTGGTGCAGATGGCGGGCGGCAATCCGGAAATGATGGAAAACGCGGTGGCCATGGCATTGAAAAATCTGCTGGGGCTGGTGTGCGACCCGGTGGCAGGACTGGTCGAGGTGCCGTGCATCAAGCGCAACGCGGGCGGCATAATGATTGCCATTGCGGCGGCAGACATGGCGCTCGCAGGCATACGCAGCGTGATTCCTGTAGACGAGGTCATATCGGCTATGCGCGAGGTGGGCGAGAGCCTGCCCTGTGCGCTGCGTGAAACGGCGCTGGGCGGCCTGGCGGTCACGCCTACGGGGCAGGAAATTAAAAGCCGCATATTTTCGAAATAGCATAATACGCAGGATAAATGGGAGGGCAATGCCGTGATCAGAAACATATTGCTGGATCTGGACGACACCCTGTTGGATTTTAGTGTTGCAGAGCATGCAGCGCTCATGCGCACATTTGAGGATTTCGGCATTCCTGCTGATGAAGCGGTCATGCGCAGGTATTCGCAGATCAATTCAAATTGCTGGCGTAGGCTGGAGCGCGGCGAAATAAGCCGCAGCGAAGTGCTTATCGGGCGATTTCGGGCGCTGTTTGCGGAGATGGCGCTGCCTGGACGGGCGGAGGAAGTGAACGCGCGCTACGAAGAATACCTGGCCCGGGAGCATGCGTTTGTGCCTGGCACGCCGGCACTGCTGGAAGCGCTCTATGGAAAATACCGCCTGTATATTGTTTCAAACGGTACGGCGAAAATTCAGTATAGCCGGATTGCAGGCGCGGATATTGGCAAGTATTTTGATGGAATTTTCATTTCGGAGGAAATTGGCTACGATAAGCCGGACAGAGCATTTTTTTCTTACTGCTTTTCGCAGATTCCGGACTTCAGTCGGGAAGAAAGCGTGATCGTGGGCGACAGCCTGACCAGCGATATGCTCGGCGGGCGCAACGCAGGGGTGCGAACCGTGTGGTTCAATCCGGCGAAAAAGCGCGATGAAATTGGCGCGACGCCCGATTTCGAAATTCAGGCGCCGCGCCAGCTGCTCGATATACTTTTGGCTCAATAGGTCCTATTCATCTTCCGCCATGCGATAGCCAACGCCGACCTCGGTAAAAATGTAGATGGGCGTATCGGGGTTTGGTTCGATTTTGCGCCGGATGTTTGCCATATGTACGCGCAGAATTTTGTTGTCGCGGCTGGCAAAAGGCCCCCACAGCTCACGCAGAATGGTCTTGTAGGTAATGACGCGACCTGCGTACTTGGCCAACAGGCCTACAATTTTGAATTCATTGGGCGTCAGGTTCATGTCCTCGCCGCCGCGAAACACGCGCAGCTTGCGATAATCGACGACCAGGTCGCCCACCTTGTAAGCGCCGCTGAGGGCAATGCTGTCGCTTTCAGTGGTGGTGCGTGTATGGCGCATTGCGGTGCGGATGCGCGCCATCAGCTCTATGGTGCCGAAGGGCTTGATCAGATAGTCGTCCGCGCCGAGGTCGAGCGCCTGCGCCTTGTCCTGTTCGGTGGTGCGTGCGGATATCACAATGATGGGCGTGCGCGTCCATTCGCGAACGCTCTGAATAATCGTGTTACCATCCATGTCGGGCAGACCCAGATCCAACAGTATGCAATCCGGGCAGTGCGAAGTAATCATCTCCAGTGCGGCCTTGCCGCTGCTGCAAGTGATTACATCGTAGCCATTTGCGATGAGCGCCGTTTTAAGGAATTTTACAATTCCTTCGTCATCTTCAACAATCAGCAGTTTGCAAAGCAGGTCAGTACTCATTTTCTTCATTCTCCTCACAGGGCAGCCAGAAATCAACGCATGCGCCCTCGGCGGTGTTGCGGGCGCTGATGTCCCCACCGTGGGCCAACAGTATGGATCTGCATACGCTCAGGCCGATGCCCATATTTCTGTGTTCGTTTCCATTTTTATCGCCGTGCAGTAGCGTGCCGTCAAACAGATGGGGGAGCGACTGGGCGCTGAACCCCCGGCCGTTATCCTGCACGGAAATAAGCGCGTCTTCACCCGAACGCCTGAAAGTCACGCAGATCTGGTCTGCGTCGGCAGCGTGCGCGGTGACATTTTCAAACAGGTTGATGATGACCTGTTCAATCAGCATTGCGTCCATTGGCACCAGCAGTATCTCTTTTGGACGGGATACGCGGATGTTCATATCGGGGTGATTCTTTTTGAATTTCACGATGGCGCTGCCGATAATTTCTTCAAGAACCTCCTCCTCCTTGCGCAGCGTCACATTGTCGCCGCTGCAGCGGGTAATGGAGAGGATGTTTTCTGTGATGCGAATCAACCATTGCGCGTCCTTACTGATTTCGCTGAGCAGTGTTTCGCGGTCCGCCTTGGAAAGGTCGGCGTTTTCCAGCATAGCGGAGCTTGCGCCCATGATGCTGGCCAGCGGCGTGCGCAGATCGTGCGATACTGACCTGAGCAAGTTCGAGCGCATCTTTTCGGTTTCCATATCGTATTTCAGCTTTTCCTGGCGCTTGGCCTGCGTGGTCAATGCGCTGATGATGATAGATACGACTAACATGGAGGCAAAGGTCAGCGGATAGCCGGAAAGGGTCAGATTGAATTCAAAGAATGGAAAGGTGAATATATAATTCACGCATACCACGCCCAACACAGAGGCGATGATACCGTAGGCGTAGCCGTCGGTAAAGCGGGCAATCAACGCTACAGCCAGTATGAACAGCGGTGTGGTGAAGGGATTGCTGTCGTGCGTCGTACTGAAGAACAGCATGGACAAACCCACTGCGCAGCCAAAGATCAGCAGAGAGATCAGTATGTTTTGAAGTACCCGTTTCATTCGTATTCACCTCACAATTCAGTTTCTATTATATGTATATTATATCGCTACGTATTATAGCACAGCTTTTCATGTTTCAGATAGTTATCATTTGGAATATACAGTTTTTTTACGGAAATATGGAATCATTTCCGGAAAATTAGCGCCGCTTGCACTTATACTCAAATGTGAATTGGGCTTTTTTGTATGCCCGAAAATTTTAACAAAGGAGGGGATGATCATGGCGTGGCTGCTTGTGCTCGCGGTGATAATCCTGACGGTTGCTTACATCTTCTATAACTACTTCCGTATTCGCAAAATGGGCGAAGGCACGGCCGAAATGGTCGAAATGGCGGAAATTATCCGCAGCGGCGCTGCTACCTTCCTGAAGACGGAATACAAGACGATTTCTATCGTGGTCATTCTGGTAGCGGCAATTTTCACGCTCTTTGTTGAGCGCAGCAGCGGCATCACCTTCCTGATGGGCGCCTGCATGAGCAGCATCGTTTGCGTGCTGGGTATGCGCAGCGCAACCTACGCT
>CAKUDW010000032.1 GCA_934645275.1 uncultured Clostridia bacterium | reverse complement strand
GTATGGATAGATGTAGATTCCAGAGGTAACACTTTATGAATTTACTTTTGTAAATAATACTATCATCCTACAGAGATAATTCTTACAATCGCATCCATAAAGTAAAAGGGGGTCACAGTGTCAACTATATGTGATTTCCCTGTGCGCAGCGATAATAAGGTCAATTTGTTTTGCTTATCACACATTTGAATATAGCCGATGTGATCTTTATCGATAACAACCATTCGCTCCATAGGATCAACAGGTGGCATGACTATTTCCTTCTTTTTATCTGAAACATATAGCTGCGATGTCTCCTCAACCATGCTATACTGGTACAGCTTTGAATCATTTCCAATATAAAGCAAGCTATTCTCGTCAAGCCATGCAGGGTGTGATCCTTCACCAATGTATATATCGGCTTGGTTTGGTGTAGTAACATATATCGCGCTATCATATTTTATCGGTGGAGTGTAGTCGTAGTCCTCTATGCAATATGCGATTTTTCCATCCTCAGATACCGTAGTGGTGTACATCAGCTTTATTCTTTCTAGCTCCCGATCATCCAGCTTTATCCCCCAATTAGCCCATTCATCTTCATCTTCATAACCCCCAGATAGATCAAACTCTTCAGAGTATTTGCCATATGGATAGCATATGCTCTCGTGATCATTATTAAGCGAAATCAATATAGGCTTATCGTACTTTGAAGTTATATAAAAAACAGTTTCGTTTTGATAAGCCAGTATCCTAATGATGTCGGGATCCACCAACGTTATGGTAGGGATGCTTGCGCCAACTTCGCATATATCCCACCGGTCTTTATCTCGCATGACCGCATAGTAAACATTATTCTCTGTATTTCCTTCCAGTAAATAGCCATAGCCAATATTCGCTACGGAATGTGAACCCCGGTTACAACTCGATGCCGTGATGAGGCTATCAACACGCTTATCTGTATCATCAACATCAACCCATCTATCCGTAACATCAACCCAATATATAATATAGTCATCAGTCCAGACGTCGTAGTCATCCGTCCAAACGTCATCGACATGCGCGCAGGCGCAGGCGCAGACACCGAGCCAACAAAAAACGATTATTATCTTAAAGAATACCTTCCGCATAACTCGTCTCCCATTAACTAGTTTAATCGAGTATATGATTTCACGATACCAACACCTGTTTTGTATAATTCATAAAGAGCAACAAAGTAAAATGAAGAGTCCAAACGTCATAGGAAAATTTTTCTTTCCCATATGCATATCTTAATGCATTCATGACCATAGTTGTACAGCTGCTTGTTCGGATATGATAATCTTGAACCTTATAGTATTCTGCTCGACCTTTGTCCTTTTTGGGGGCCATATAAATTATCTTCAGTCATTTGATTGATATAGAAAGAACGGAGTCGTTCAATTTCTTTATCGTTCATTTCTAATCCACACATACCTACGATACCTGAACAAATTATACTTGCCTAGCGTCGCTACCGGTGATTCGGTGTTTTTTTCCATACATCATATTTGTATTCTATCACGAGATGACCGGTTGGGTCAACGATTCCGGCGATGTCGCGCTGCAAATTATGAGCATAGTGGCACATAAGGTTATTCCGCTTCACGAAAGCCGGCTGCCTGCGCCGCGTTTGTTGGATTGCCCTTTTCACCACCTGTTTCATTAAATAAGCGGTTTGAACGCTCGTCCAGTACGGGGAATGGGCACAAGCGGGGCGCTATACAAAAAGAGCCGCATATTACGGCTCTCGGCTTGTCAAAAAAGTTTTTGACAAGCTGGGTGGACGGGGAAGCAAGTTCCCCCGCCACGACTACCCTTACCAGTTTTTGTTGAAATCTTTCGGATTTCCGGGCGCAAAAACTGTAAGGAAACGATTTTTACTCTGAAAAATGAGATTTTCCGCCGCAAAAATCGCCCCGCGCCCACCGTACACGCCGCTGGGCACGCCTGGAAATTCGAGAGGGCTTCGGCCCTCTCGAGAGTTCCTGTTTTTTCAACAGGCTGAGCGCCGCATATTGCGGCTCTTTCTAACGGTTCTGCTTTCAAATGGGTCGGGGACGGTTGTCGTTGGTCAGGATGCCGGCTGCTTTTGCTGTATCCAGTAGCGATCATCCAGTTCTCTTCGATTCAGCAGTACGGCTGCGCAGATGAACAGGAAGCAGGCTACCCACGTGGCGGGTTCGCATACGCAGACGGCGGTATAGCCGTATACGGGTACGAGATACAGGGCGAAGATGATCTTTCCGCCCATTTCAATCGCGCTGCACAGCAGCGGGGAAATGCGATGGCGGATGCCCTGCAGCGTGCCGCGCAGGATTACCAGAACGGCCATGGGAGGAATCATGGGAATGTTGATGTACAGATATTGCGTGGCCGCAGAAATAATCGTTGCATCCCGGCTGCCGGTGACCAGGCGCACGGCCGGCCGGCCGACAGTGAATGTCAGCGCCATGGCAATCAGCCACCATGCGCCGTAGATGGCCGTTGCCGTTTTAGCGCCCTGTGCGATGCGCGTGTGCTTCCCTGCACCGTAATTTTGGCTGGAATAGGTTGCTATGGCCATGCCCAGCGCCACGCCCGGCGTGTAGATAAACTCTGCCAGGCGGCGAGCGGCCACCTGCGCGGCAATGTACGCGTTGCCCAGGCGATTGATGCTGCCCTGCAGAATTACGCTGCCGATGTTGTAAATGGCGCTCATCAGCGCCATGCTCAGGCCTGTGGTGAACACGTCCCACACGAAGCTGCCCGGAACCCGCAATTCCTTTCGCCCGAAGCGCAGCTCGGGATAGTTTTTGCAGATGTAAACAAAGCCGCCGGCTGCACTGATGCCCTGCGCCAGAATGGTGGCGATGGCTGCGCCGCCTACACCCATGCCCAGCGGCCCCATGAACAGCACGTCCAAAAAGATGTTCAGTACGCTGCTGAATAGCAGCAGAGCCAGCGGCGTGCGGCTGTTGCCTACGGCCTGAAGGATGCTGGCTTCCAGGTTATAGGCCATGGTGAGTGGTATGCCGGCCAGAATCACCACCAGGTAATTCATTGCTCCGGGAAATACGTCCTCCGGCGTTTGCAGAGCGCGCAGCAGCGGGAAGCGTGCCAACAAAAATGCGACTGTCAGTACCAGCGCACAGCCGCAGGAAAGGGGGACCATCCACGCGACGGACTGTTTCAGGCGCTGCGTATCCTTCGCGCCGAGCGAGCGGCTGACCGGCAGGGCCAGCCCATTGTTCATGCCAAATGCCAGATTGGTAATCAGAGCGTACAGCGCGGTGGTCGCGCCGATCTGCGCCAATGCGGCGTCGCCCAACATGTGGCCTGCGATTGCCGTATCGGCAATATTGTATATCTGTTGCAATAGATTGCCCAAAAATAGTGGCATCGAAAAATGCAGCAACAGCTTGAAGGGATTGCCGGTGCTCATGTCCAGCAGCCGCCCTGACTTTCTCTGCGCCATAAAAAAACACCTCCGAGCTTCCTTGATTCGACAACGTATTATAATCCTAAATGGGGCTTGCGTCTTTTCCAAAAACGGCTTATACTATCAAAAAAGCGACTTTTGGAGGCGATTATGTGATACGTTCCCGTTCCTGTATTCCGCTGAAGATGAACCGGGAAGAGCCTGCTGAAGCTGGACTGGAGTTGTTCGACTGCGTGGCGAATGAGGAAGACGTTTGCCAGTATATATCCAGTCAGATTCCTGCGCACTGGCATCGGGAACTAGAATCCTTCTATTTAATATCCGGCGAAGTGCGCGTTGGCGTTGGCGATCAGGCATACGATTTGCACAGCGGCGACGGCTGCTTTATTAATACCGGCGTGCTGCATTCGTTTATGGCGCTCACGGCGGCGCCTTGCCGCTTTCGGTCCTTTGTGTTTGATGCGGCCATTGTGGCCGGAGCGCCCGGCAGTCTGTTTGACACGCGCTATGTTCGCCCGTTTTTGTCGGAGGGCACGGCCTTCGTCCTTTTTCCGGGAGAAAGCGCAGCCTTTTCCACCGCGTTTGACGCGGCGTTTTCCGCTTGCGAAACTGAAGGGCGTGGATATGAGTTTGCCGTCCGAGGCGCGTTGTCGCAAATTCTGCTTTTGGCAGAGGGGAGTGGAGCCGCGCAACAACGATTTTCTGTACAGCAAGAGGAGCGGTTGAAAGCCATGCTGGCTTGGATAGACGCTCATTTGGAAAGCGATATCTGCGTGGACGACCTCGCACGCGCGGCGCATGTTTGTCCGCGAGTCTGTCAGCGCCTTTTTCGGCAGTATCTGCATTGCCGTCCCATGGAATACTGCATGCAGAAGCGCGTCATGGCCGCCGCGTGGATGCTGGCCGCAACCGATGAGCCGGTCACGGACGTTGCCATCAAATACGCTTTCTCCAGTTCCAGCCACTTTGCGCGTCAATTTCGCCTGGCAACCGGCTGCACGCCTAGCGAGTATCGGGAAAAGACGCGCCGGAGGGAATGAGACGCGTGCGAAAAAAAGGGCGCTTCGGCGTGAGCACCCATGATTGTATTGTTTTGCCCTGTGCGATTCTACAAATTGAGAAATTGACAAAGAACTGGCTTTGTTGATTTGCTGATTCTTCTAAAAAAATACAACCACACGTTTCATTACAAACATGTGGCTGCCTTGGCACCTCCATGGGGACTCGAACCCCAGTTTTCGCCGTGAGAGGGCGACGTCTTAACCGCTTGACCATGGAGGCAAAATGGCTGCCGAACTAGGATTCGAACCTAGACAACATGAGTCAGAGTCATGGGTGCTACCATTACACAATTCGGCAACGTCAACCGGGCACGACGTACCCGACCAACGAATGATATTATATCGTGTCGGAAGCGGTTTGTCAATAGAATTTTGCCAATTTATATTATCTTTACTTTCGGAATGCCGGGCGCGGAGGCGCTGCGCTGTGGCACAGGACCTCATAATTAAATATTGGTAAATGATGAAAAAATACTTGAAACCATAAAATAATCGCGCTATGCTTTATATACTGAAAAATGTGCCTGCGGGCATGCATCAGAAGGGGATTGTGCAGAAAATGAAAGCAGTTAACATCAAGCTCAGTCTGGCGGAAAACGTAAAGTACTTCGTCAACATTGCAAACAAGTACCCCTATGACCTGGATCTGCGCGTCGGCCGCCATGTGGTTGATGGCAAGTCCATTCTGGGCATCTTCAGCCTGGATCTTTCCAAGCCGATCACGCTTGAGGTCTATTCCGACCATTGCGATGATCTGATGGAGGAACTCAAGCCCTTCATCGTCGGCTGAAACTACCAAAGCAAACCGATACCGCCGGCAGAGCGTCAATGCGCTGCCGGCGGTATTTTCATGCCAAACTGCGCCCATATGGCATGAGCGGCTCTTTCGACATACATGAACAGTACTTTCTTCTATTATATATAGGAAGTTCCAATTGGAAAGTTCTAATGGGGAATTTTAGTGGAAAGCTCTGCGCGCGCCGCGGTCGTTTCGGTGCGTTTCGTGAAATCACTTCCTTTCAAATTCCATGCGCACGATCTGCATCTTCATCAGTCCGTCGCCAATTCTGGCCAGGAATCTGAAAAGGCCGCTGACGGATGGATCTCTTAAATCCTGATAGCCCAGCATGTAGCCCCGGCTGGACACCTTCAGGTTTGTCGCCCAGGGAGACAGCGCCTGCCGCGCGTCCGAAACCGAAAAGTACGCGCCCACGTCCTGAATCTTCGCATCCTTAATCCACGTCTTCAGCATCAGCTTCACGGCTTGCTTTCCCGCCGCATCGAATACCAGGCGGCAGCCGGGAAACGCCTTCGCCATGGCCTGCACCAGCGCCCGGAACTGCTCGGTCAGGAAATAGTAAAATACGCCGGCAGCGAAGAATACTGCGCCGTTCGATGTGTCGATGCGTTCGAACCATGCGGCATCGTTAAGATCGCAGGGAACGTTTTCCTCGCGCGCTCCGGCAGGCAGCAACGCATCGCGCACGGCGATTACATCGGGAAAATCAAGGTTATAGATTTTGCATGCGCCGTTGTCGCAGCGCCGCCCGGTATCGTCCAGCCCGCAGCCGAGATTGACCACTGCGGCGTTGGGATGGGCTTTCAGGTAATCGCGTACCTCCCACGCCAGGTCATTTTGGCGCATGGCGACTTCCAGAAAGCCGAATTGATGCATGGCGCTTCCGGACTTTTTCGCTAGCGCGGAAAAATCGTAGTCAATTTTATCAATCAGGCGCAGGGCGCTCTCGTCCCGGTACAGGTTGGGGAAGCGCTCGGAGCACATCTTGCGCGCGTACAGCGGGATGACCAGCGTCTCCTGCACGGTGTTCTTTTCAATGTGATATTTCATGTTGTTCTCACCTCACAAAATCATGCGCCGCGGCGCGGTTTGGTTTTTCAAAATGCTTGTGATTTTGGCAAAGTCCTCTCGGGCCTCTCGAAAATAGGGCAGCATGCAATAGCAGTGTACCATGCCGGGGCGCGCGAAGACCGTGTGGGGAACGTTTGCGCGTGCGCAGGCGGCTTCGAAATCCGGCAGCGCGCCGTAAAGCACTTCGTCCGCGCTGTAAAAGAAGTGGATGTCGCCTGTCCCGCTGAAATCGCCGCGCGAACCGGAAAGCATGTAGTCCGGCACGTCATCCTGCCCGTGGCGCATGAACTTTTCCACCGTCGTCATGAAGGCGTAGTCGATGGCCACGTCCCGCGCGTTCAGCGCCTGCATTCGTGCCCTTTCAGCGTCGTTCCACGGTACCTCGCCGGGCGAGACGGCCACGATGTGCCGCGGCTGGGACAGCGGCGCGCCGAGCGCGCTGTTGTGCGCCGCGACGCCCAGCGCCAGCGCGCCGCCAGAGGAAAAGCCGCAGGTGCTCACATTGCCGCCGCCATAGACGGAAATCATCTCCTGATAGCACGCGTAGACCATGGCGTAGGTTTCGGTGATGCAGTGCTCCATGCAGAGCGGATAAAAGGGAAACCACACGTCGCAGTTCGTTTCCCGGCAGAGCTTTCGCATTACGGGCAGGTCGCCCCTGTCCGGGCCGATGACCATGCCGCCGCCGAAGAAATAGAGAATCGCGCGCTCGGACGGCTCGGGCCTTTCGCGAACAATCAGGCAGGGAAAGCCGTTCATCTCGATCATTTTATAGTGCGCCTTGTGGTCGGTGGGAACAAACACGCCGCGATGGCGGTTCTGCTGTTCGATTACCTTCACAAGTGCGTCCTCCGGCAACGCAAAGGCTTTCTTTGCGCCTGAAAGCCTGTAAGCGCCGCGCAGTACTGAGGCCAATATGCTCATTGGAAATCAATCCTCCCTCTTATTTTTGCGCGACGACACAGAGCCAGCCGCTGCGGTTTTCGTGGATTTGAATGCCGTGAAAACCGGCCTGTTCCATGGCGGCTTTCAACTGCGCGTGCCCGTAAACGGTCATGCCTGAAATTTTTTTCGCCCACGCTTCGCCCTTGCCGTCGTTGCCGCCGCATTCATTGCAGATTAGGAAAGCGCCGCCCGGCTTCAACACCCGCTGCACCTCTCGAAAGCTCTGCGTGAGCTCTGGCCAGAAATAGACCGTCTCAAACGCGGTGACCAAGTCGAACTGCGCTTCGTCGAACGGCAGCTGCGCCACGCTGGCCTGAAGCACTTCGCAGCGCCCAGCTTCGATCACGCTTCGGTTGACCTTGCGCGATTTTTCCACGCTGACCTGCGAGTAGTCAACACCACGGATGCTTCCATTCGGGCAGCGCTTCAATAACTTTTTCAGATTCGCACCGCCGCCACAGCCGCAGTCCAGCACGGCCGCATTCGTGGGCAGATTCAGAAAGCGAAGGCCCCAGTCCGCCAGCGCGCGATGCCCGAGATTCATCATCGACACCATGATTTTGCCGCCGAAGCCCGTAGGCCTGCGGGTGTTTTCAAAAAAGGAGAATGCGTCGCTGCGCATACCGCGCCTCCTTATATGTTGATTAGATATATCTAACTAATAGCGTTCAAAAAAGCCGCCCTTCAATCGACCGCATTTATTCTACCACGCGCGGCGCAATAAATCAATCCCGCACCGTTGCACAAATTTAATGCTTTGGGCGCATGTTCACCGCCGTAGTCATGTTGCACATTTTAACATATTGTGTTATAATAATGGCACAAGTGCCAAATAGAGGGAGGGATAATTATCGCACTCACGAAGGCAAGCCTGCCCACCAAGAAGCGCATTCTTACGGTGTGTGTCAAGCTCTTCCTCGAAAAGGGCTACGCAAAGACCACCGTTGCGGACATCGTGAAGCTGGCGGAGGTTTCCAACAGCAGTTTTCAGAATATTTTCCGCGCCAAGGACGGCGTGCTCACGGAGCTGGTGCGCTTCATGTTTGAAAATCAGTTCAGCATCGCGCGCAGTACCGCCGGAACGCAGCTCCCGCCCGCCTATATCTACGCTGTGGAAACGGCCATCCAGCTCACCTTGACGGAGCTGAACGAAAACCTGCGGGAAATCTATCTGGAGGCCTACACCCATCGGGAAGCGCTGAGCTTCATTCAGCAGGCCACGGCGAAGGAGCTGTATAGCATCTTCGGCGTCTACCGGCCCGAGCTGACCGAGCAGGATTTCTTCCAGTTGGAAATCGGCTCGGCAGGCATCATGCGCGGCTACATGGCGCACCCCTGCGATGCGGAAATGACGCTGGAAAAGAAGCTGGAATGTTTCCTGTCGCTGAGCCTGAGTGCCTACCGTGTGCCGGAGGCGGAGCAGCGGCAGATTTTGGCGTTCGTCGCCGGTCTGAACATTCGCGCGATTGCCCAGCAGGTGATGCAGGAGCTGTTTCAGGCGCTGGCCGTGCGTTTCGAATTTTCGCTGGAAGATGTAAAGATGCCCGTCGGACCCTCGATTGAATGCGGAGCGGCGGCTGAAAAGAAATAGCGGCGCGGCATATCAAGCCGTATCGGATTGCCCGAAAGCCATGCACGGCGGAAAAACGCCGCGCATGGCTTTCACAGGTTTTCCCTGAGAAAAGTGCATTTCTCTGCTATGGCTGAAATGTGGCCTTTTGCTGCGTTGGTTGCCGCCCGGCTGCATGCCGGGCGGCAATTTTGCAGAAGGCGAGAACCGGTAAACCGGTGTGCCTCACCTTGCGCGGTAACTGTGCCGCTGTAGATAGGGGACGCGCCGTGGCGCGCGGCTGCGGCTGTGTGCAATTCTGTTGTAACGGAAAACAGCTTTGCCTGCGCGCAATTCGAAGCCCGGCGCGGCGTGCCGCATGGGACGATATGCACGGTTTATTTCGCATAGGGTTCTTTGAATAGCTCTTTTTTCGCCCAAACTGGAAATGCGTCGTGCGGGTTGAAAGCACATAAATGAACCCCGCACGCTTACATGCGGCGGCACAAATGGTTACTATTCACATTTAAACTTTGAATGTTGGTGTAACTTTTAATGTAACCCAATTCTGCGTTGATTGTGGCGACGTTTTTTGCAGGCCCATTTTTTGCCCGACCCTTCGCCTGTGAATCGCCACGATATCCGCCGCGTTTCGCCGCACTTTCTTTCGTTGTTTTTAATTTGCTTATTTGCGGGAATCGCCACATTTTTTGCAGGCCAAATTCGTGGCTCTGTCTCCAATTGATTCGCATCGGTTGTGACTTAATCAATACGAAACACAATATGACATTTATGTTTATTCTCACTTTTGCGATTGAAACTGTATTGTGCCGTTGTAAAAAGATGTCACTGTATGGAAATGCATGGAAATTATGCGCGTGTAAAATTGCACGGCCGCATCTGACCTCCGTGCCGCGTGCAGCGCCGCGGCGCGTTCCTGTGGTGCTCAAGCAAATGCTTCGTCGCTTGTGAAATTTAGCCATTTGGTTAATTGCACATTAGCAAATCCAGACAGAAAGTTCGGATGTCCGAACAACGCTTTCCGCCCGAAAAAAGGCATAGAAAGGTATTTAAATGTAACTAAACCTCAAAAGGCGCGAGGAATTGTATGCGAAAAATCAAAAAATTATGGGGCTTTATCACCACGCTGCTCGTCGTTTTCATGGTTCTGCTGGCAATATTGCTGGTGGGCGTGCGCATCGTCGGCCTGACGCCCTATGCGGTGCTTTCCGGTTCCATGGAGCCGACTTACCATGTGGGCGCGCTCATTTATGTAAAGTCCATCGCCCCGCAGGATGTGGCGGTCGGCACGCCGCTCACCTTTGTAGTGGATGAAAGCCTGCTGGTGGCCACCCACCGCGTGGTGGCCATTGAGAGCTACACCACGCGCGAAGAGACGCAGGTGGATGAGCAGGGCAACCCCGTGTTGGATGAAAACGGAGCTCCCATCACGCGTGAGGTGCCGCTGGACGAGCCTGCCTACTATTTCCAGACCAAGGGCGACGCAAACGACGTGGTCGATGGTTCGCCAGTCTACTATAAAAACGTCGTGGGCACGCCGGTGTTTTCGATACCGTACCTCGGTTATCTTTCCAGCTGGCTGCAAACGCGGCAGGGCACCATCATGGGCATCAGCATTGCGCTGGCCATTCTGCTGCTCACGTTCATCCCAGATATACTCGGAACCGACCCGAAGCAGGCGAAGAAAAAGCGCCGCCGCGCCAAAAAGCGCAAAAAGGCGCGCGCGGAGGAACGCCGCGGGTGATTCATTTCTTGGCATACGAACGGCGGAAACGCCGTTGGTTTAGTAGATTCCGCACGGGCAACCGGCGCAGGAACCGGAAAGGAGAATGAGCATGAAAGAAACGAATAGAAACAGGGCAAAGGCCGCGAAGCGCAGGGCGCGTCAGCGCAAGCTCCGCAATCGCCGCATTGCGCTGACGGTTTGTTTGATGCTGGTGGTGATCGCAGCCTCTGTCAGCGGCACAATTGCGTGGTTGACCGACAGCACCGAAGCGATTGTGAATACCTTTACCTATGGCAATATCGATATCGAGCTAGAAGAAACGACGACAGCTTACAAGATGGTTCCCGGCACCACGATTGCGAAGGATCCTATGGTGACTGTCAAGGCGGGCAGCGAAGCCTGCTGGCTGTTCGTGAAGGTGGAGAAGTCGGCGGATTTCGATAACTTCGTGACCTTTGATATGGCGGATGGTTGGAAGACATTGGAAGGCCAGCCGGGTATTTACTATCGCGAGGTCCCTGAAGTTGTTGCGAATGCAAATACGGTTCTCCATGTGCTGAAGGACGATCAGGTGAGCGTCAAGGCGGACGTTACCAAGGGCATGCTTGAGGCGCTGCTGTCTCAGCCCACCCTGACCTTCACTGCGTACGCCGTGCAGAAGGCCGGTATCGCTGACGTCGCGACCGCGTGGGAAGTAGCTTCCGCTGTTAAGTCGTAATCTGCCCCGTCTGAGGGGATAAGGTTAAATAGTGGTTTGAATCGAGAAGGAGAGGAACAACAATGAATAAGAGAAAGATTTTGGGAATTGCCCTTTCTCTGTGCGTCGTGGCGATTCTGGCGGTGGGCGCTTCTCTGGCGTACCTTACCGATACCCAGAAGGCTGAGAATACCTTCACCATGGGCAATGTCAAGATTAAGCTTGATGAGACCAATGTTAATAATCCCGATGGAGACCGAGTGCTCAAGAACACGTACAGAGTCTATCCTGGTGCTGTTGTGACAAAGGATCCCATTGTTCACAATATTGGTGAGAACGATGCTTACATTCGTGCTACCGTGAACGTCAGCAACTGGATGAATCTGGTTGGTGCGTACTATCCGGAATTCGGGATTAAATTTGGGCAACCGGGCTACGAGAAAGCGCTGAATCTGTTGGTGGGCGATAAATTGGGCGAAGGCTGGTCTGTGGTTGGTGTAGAAGCAGGCGATACCTTTACGCTTGGTGCGTTTGATGCAAAGTTTATTTTGAAGTATGACGGTACGCTGGCCGCAGATGAAGATACCACTGCAATGTTCCAAACCGTGAAGATTCCTGCGGGCATTGACAATGCGAATACGAATTCTTTCAAGGGCGTCACTGTTGTCGCGCAGGCCATTCAGGCGGACGGCTTTGATACTTGGGAAGCTGCCTTCGCCGCTTTCGACGCGGAAAAAGCTTAATGGGCCATTCAGGCTTGAACACAAATAAGGAGGAACGATCATGAAGAAGAGAAGAGTTCTGGCAATCGTTGCCATGCTGTGCATCGTCGCCATTCTGGCGGTCGGCGCATCTCTGGCGTACTTCACGGACGCGCAGCAAGCAAAGAATACCTTCACCGTCGGCAATGTAAAAATTAGCTTGATTGAAAAGCAGCGTGAAACTGATGATCAGGGCAATAAGACCACCACACTTGAGGACTTCAAGCAGAACAAGAAGCTGTATCCGATCGTCGGCAGTGCGCAGGGCGAAAAGGACAGCATCGGCATGCCTACCGCTAAGAACTATGTGGACAAGATGATCACCATCAAGAACACTGGCTCTGAAGATGCTTATATTCGCGGCTATTTTGCCATTCCGTCTGCGCTGGATGATGGCTATGAGACCTTCAATGCAGGCATGAATATTCTGCACTTCAACTTCGGCAACAAGGTTGTGGACGGCACTGTTTCCAGCACCTTTGGCGTTGAGTGGAATTGGCAGGATGGCGGAAAGTGGAAATATTTTGAGACCGTGATCGATGGCGTTAAGTACAATGTGTACTATGCGGATTACTATCAGGCTCTGGCGGCTGGCGAGACTACTGAGCAGCTCATTCAGGGCGTATATCTTGACAAGTCCTTCGACATCAAGGATGGCAAGAATTATGCGTTTGGCAAGGAATTCACCACTGATTTTACC
>CAKUDW010000031.1 GCA_934645275.1 uncultured Clostridia bacterium | reverse complement strand
GCCATACCCAGTATATTCCGCAGCTTGAAACCGCGATACAGCGCTACGCCCGCAAAGGCAGCGAGCCCCAGCGCCAGCGGCGCGATCATCGTAATGCCGAATATGCGGCTTGCCAGCATACCTGCGGCAAACGCGACAAAGGCCAGACCAAGTTCCATGCCGACTCCTCCTCAGGGCATAGCTTTAGTTCATCCAATCAGAATCAATTCGAAATGATTCTGAGCTTTTATTCGATTCCCACAGCGCGTGCATTTCCAGACCGGTGCTTCGCAATGCGGGGAGACATGTCTTTATCGTACGCATTCATGGGTGGCGACGCCCGGCTTGAAAAGCGCCACGTTCCGGGGCATATTTTTCCATGTATTATATCAGCGCTCGGAGCATACTGCAAGTTCAAGTTTAAAAAATGTGGCAACATTCGCTATTTATCGGCTTGCCGGGCGCTTTTTCAGGTGTGCTACTGCAATGCGTTTATTTAACCTGAAAAGAGGCCGGCCCCTTTCAGGGCTGCCTTTAGAATTGCCGGAATATTTGTCAAAATATCGCTTCAGCAGGCCAGCAAGGGCCTTGCCGTGACGGGCCTCATGCGAGGTTTTGCCAAGACTCTCGCTGGCGAAGAATTTCAGTGAGACGAATGAATAAACACCGGCAGATAAGAAGGAACACCATGATTTGCGTTCCTTCTTTTTTATGAACTTTTATGCATGAAATACGACTAAGGCCCATGTTGTCACATCGTTAGAACAACTGCTTACAACTTCAAAAGAAGAAGCCAGCCAAAGCGGCCTGCTCCTTACTTCTTTTCAAGCATTCGGTTGATGAAGCCCAACAGCATCAACATATCCTTTTCATCAAGTTGCTTCATCCCATTGATGGCCTTTTGAATCAGTTCAGGATTCTGTGTGCCCTCATCGAAGAACTGTTGTGGAGTGAGTTCAAAATACTCGCAAATCGCAAAGAATTCCTTCATGGGCGGCGTGGCCTTACCCGAGGAAATGTTATGGACGTAACCACGACTGTGCCCGAGGTCATAGCTCATCTTATATTCTGAAACGCCCTTGCGAAGGCGAAGCTGGGTAATCCTGTCCCTCACAAACTGCTCATCCATCCTAATCACCTCTCGTCATCATCATAGCGGTTTTTAAATGGCGATTAGGCAGAATTTTCTTGTTGTAATTCTTGAAACGTCTAAAAATATATGTTATAATTGCAGTGATGACATATATCAAAGGATTTTGCACAAGAGCGAGGTGGAAAGGCGAATGTGAGACAAAGCGTTGGAGGATGGCGAAATAGCAAAGGTGCATTGGTACACTATGGAACAGACGATTGGGGGGGAATGACGGGCGAATTTTGAAGCACACTTTTGAGGAATCGCTGATAGAAATTGAAAGGAGAGAGACAAATGGCCGATCCTAACAATGTAGGAATGAACATCTTGGAAATCATATGCACAATTGTTGCTGCTATAATCGTTCTCTGTTTTCTTTGATTGTGAAATGCAAGCTAAATAGAGATACTGTCATTATTGTTTGCGTGCTGATTCTTTATAGTTTAAATCGCTTTATTTTCAAAATAGTTGTGAATGTTCCAATCATCTCATATCTGCTAAAATGCCATTTTAATGACTGGCTTGGAGGAATATTCATAGTTGCTTATATCAATGTTATTCTACAGCATAGCAGGTATAAGCATATGCAAATACATACGCTGTCATGCGCTATCCTGATTAATATGTTTTGCGGTATTGTCTGGGAGTTCTTTGGACCGTATGTATGCCATTATGGAACAAGCGACTACTATGATATTTTAGCGTACATCGTTGGTGGTATCACATACATAATGCTACAGCGCATTCTCGTAAAAAGAGAACAAGCACCGTGACTCCCGTCTCCCAGCTCGGGCGACGGGTTTTCTGATTTCCTCCACCGCCAAAGTTGTATTTCTCTAAAAAGAATACCAACAAAATGGGCAAGATGAACAGCGCGGGAGGTTTCGGTGGGGGGAGCGGCAAGGCAAGAGCACAAACCTTTATATATCCACGGGCACTTTTGAAAAGGCGCCATTGCGTTTATTGCTGATGTCGCCGACACCAAATGGGGCACGAAACGGCACTTTCCCCGCAAAAGTATGCAAAAAGCGAGAACCGCCCTTTTTCAGGACAGTCCCCGCAAACCCTTGCTATTGCTTGCTTTTCTTACTTGTTGAAGTACCGCTTCAGCAGACCAGCGAACGCCTTGCCATGGCGGGCCTCGTCGCGGGCCATTTCATGCACGGTATCGTGGATAGCGTCCAGACCATGTTCCTTGGCCAGCTTGGCCAGATCGGTCTTACCGGCGGTCGCGCCGTTTTCGGCTTCAACGCGCATTTCCAGGTTCTTCTTCGTGCTGTCAGTTACAACCTCGCCCAGCATTTCGGCGAACTTTGCCGCGTGCTCGGCCTCTTCATAAGCGGCCTTTTCCCAGTACAGGCCGATTTCGGGATAGCCTTCGCGGTGTGCGACGCGCGCCATGGCCAGGTACATGCCGACCTCGGAGCACTCGCCGTTGAAGTTCTCGCGCAGGCCCTGAATGATCTCGGGATCAACGCCCTTTGCCACGCCAACCACATGCTCGGCGGCCCAGCTCATATCGCCGCTCTGTTCAGCAAACTTCTCTTTCGGAGCCTTGCAGACGGGGCAGAAATCGGGTGCGGCTTCGCCTTCATAAACATAACCACAAACGGTGCAGACAAACTTCTTCATGGATGAATCCTCCCTTTAATCGTGTATTGGTTGAATGCCCGGTGAAAGCAACAACTTACAATATAGTATATACCACAAACTGCGGGATTTGAAACACCAGAATCAGAAATTTTTGAACTTTTTTTCTGAGAGGCTTGGAAATTGCGTTCAGGGCAGCGGCGGTGCGAATTTCTGCATTGGAATGCGCAGGTTCACATATTCGCGGAACAGCCGCGCGGCCTCCGGCCAGTCAGGATGGCCATCTAGCAGCCTGACCTGATCAAAGCGCGTGCGCGGCAGCTTCAGCATGATTCTGCGCGCACCGTTTGTCACGTACGGCGCTCCGGACGGACAGCTCAGGCAAATGCAGCCGCCGCGTTCCGCATCAAAGCGCGCGTCGCTGTCAATGGGCCGCCCGCATTTCTGACAGGCGTCCACCCGCGGCGCGTAACCCAGTTGCGCCATCAGGTGCATCTCGAAGGCCATCGTCAGCATTTCCGGCGGCAGCTCCGAATAGTTCAGGTGCGCCAGCGCACGCAGCGCGATCAGAAACAGATCCGGCATTTCGACGTCCGGCATCACGGCGGCATCCAGCAGCTTGAGCCAGTATACGCCATGCTGAAGCCGGTCGTAATCCATGCGCAGTTCAAAAAAACTCTCCGTGATTTGACACTGCTCGATGGAGAAGCGCTCGCCCTTCTGAAAGAGCTGAAATTCGCCGTTGACAAAGGGCTCGCAGGCGTTCAGCAGCGGCGATTTGGGCTTCTTGCAACCGCGCGCGATGGCGTCCACACGGCCCATGCGCGGCGAAAACAGCGTGACCATTCGATCGTAATCGCCATAATCCGCGCGACGAATTACCAGTGCGGGCGTGGATAGGGAAGCCATAGAGAATCAGTCCTCGTAGCCCAGGGTACGCAGGTCGCTGGCGCGGTTGCGCCAGTCTACGCGAACCTTCACCCACAACCGCAGCATCACCTTTGTGCCCAGAAGGCGCTCGATGTCCGTGCGCGCCTGGCTGCCGATTGTCCTGAGCATCGCGCCCTGCTTGCCGATAATGATGGATTTGTGGCTATCGCGCTCACAATAGACGTCCGCGTGAATTTCAGTGAGCGAATCACTGAGCTTCTTAATTTGAAGAATCTCCACGCCGATGCCGTGCGGAATTTCATCGCGCAGGTTGTTCAGCGCCTTTTCGCGGATGATCTCCGCGCACATCACACGTTCCGGCTGATCGGTAATCATGTCGTCGGGGAAGTACTTGGGCCCCTCCGGCATAGCCTCAATCAGCTTTTGCGTCAGCAATTCTATGTTTTCGCCGGTGCGCGCGGACACAGAGAAAATTTGATCAAAGTGCAGGTCGTTCAGCGCCGCCAGTTGCGGCATCAGCTTTTCCGGCGGCACGATGTCAATCTTGTTGACTGCCAGAAACTTCGGGCAGTCCATGCGCTGGATGTCTTCCAGCACGGCGCGGTCACCGCCGCCGATGCGCTGACCGTCCACCACGGCGAGCACAGCGTCTACGCCCTCGCGCGCCTCATCGGCGCTCTTCATCATATATTCGCCGAGTTTTGTGCGCGGCTTATGCAGGCCGGGCGTGTCCACGAATACGATCTGCCAGCTGTTGCCAGTAGCGACGCCGAGCAGCTTGTTGCGCGTAGTTTGCGGGTGATTGGAAACGATGGCGACTTTTTCACCTACGATGCGATTCATGATGCTGGATTTGCCGACGTTCGGACGACCGAGAATCGCCACGAAGCCGGAACGGAATTTGATATCAGCCAAGGATGTATGCCTCCGTTACTTGTGTAGATTATTGCTAGAGGGGATAAATGTTAGCGAATAGCAGGGCAGTTTTGCGAGTTGGCGGATTCCGAAGGAAAACGTCAACAATTCTTCGAAGGATAAGAATTAGCAAAACCAGAGTTTTGCGGGTTGGTGGATTCCGAGGGAAAACGTCGACAATTCTTCGAAGGATAAGAATTAGCAAAACCCAGAGTTTTGCGGGTTGGCGGATTCCGAAGGAAAACGTCAACAATTCTTCGAAGGATAAGAATTGGCAAAACCAGAGTTTTGTGGGTTGGCGGATTTCGAAGGAAAACGTCAACAATTCTTCAGATACTCGGGGCCAAAGGATTCCGGCAGCAGCTCGGCCAGCGTCTTTACCGTAAATTCGGTAGAGGTGGCCGCACCCACGATGACCGGCATATCTGGGCCGCACGCGAATTCGCGCAGTACCTGGCGGCAGATGCCGCAGGGCCAGGCAGGTGCGTCCGCAGCGATAGCGATGGCGGCAAAGCGGCGCTCGCCCGCAGCGACGGCACAGGAAGCCGCGCAGCGCTCGGCGCAAATCGTTGCACCGAAGGATACATTTTCAAAATTGCAGCCGGTGAAGGTGTGCCCCTCGTCCGTCAGGATGCACGCGCCGACATGAAAGCCGGAATAGGGCGCGTAGGCGCGCTTGCAGGCCTCGGCGGCCAGTGCAAAGAGGTGCTCGTAGGTCATAGATATTTTCTCCTTATAGACAGGGTTGCGGTATTATGCGTCGCGGCGCAGGCCCAGCGCATCCATGGCGCGTTCCTCCATGGCACGCATGGCGCGCTTATCGGGTTCGGTCATGTGATCGTAGCCCATCAGGTGAAATGCCGAATGCGCGGTCAGGTAACCCAGCTCGCGCGCAAGCGAATGTCCATACTCAACGGCCTGTTCCCCGGCGCGCTTCAGGTTGATCACGCAGTCGCCTAGGTTGATCAGATCAACGGACGGGTCGTATTCGCGCCTGAGCCGCGCGAAATTGTCGCGCGCGGTGGTGCCGCGGCGATAGTTCACAGTGGGGAAGGAAAGTACGTCGGTCGTTTGGTCGATGCCGCGCATGTCGCGGTTGAGCGTGCGAATTGTTTTACCGTCTACAATGCGCACGGTAAACATCGCGCCCTGTACGCCCTCCAGCGCCATGCATTCATCGGCTACGCGGCCGAGAAAGGCCGCAAGCGCATCTTCCGGCATGGGCACGGGCGCTTCAAGCTGCATTTCAATCGGCATTTTCCGTCACCTCCGCATCGCTATCGCCGGCGCCGGGCGTTTCTACCTCGCCGTCTAACGCTTCGGAAGCCGATTCCGGCGTACGCGGGGGGATAGCCACGTCCGGATATTCGATGCGCTCGTGGAATACGCCGGTCAGCACCGTGCAGAACGTGGCGCATATCTTATCCAGGTCGTTGAAGGTCAACGGGCAATCGTTCAATTGGCCGTCGTCCAGCTTTTCGCGCACGAGCCTGCGAATCAGTTGCTCCATCTTTTCAGGGCTGGGGTTGGCCTGCGCGCGGGTGGCGGCCTCGATGGTGTCCGCCAGCATTACTACGGCCGCCTCGCGGGTGCGGGGGCGCGGGCCCTCGTAGCGGAAGGAGGCGATGTCCACATCGTTGCCGTAAAGCTTTACGGCCTTGTCGTAGAAGTACAGCACCAGTGAATCGCCATGGTGCTGGCGAATGATATCTACAATCGGCATCGGGATACGCGCCTTCAGTGCCATCTGCGCGCCGTCGCGCGGGTGGGCGATCAATATTGCCGTGGAAACGCGCGGATCGGTGCGGTCGTGCGGGTTATCGCCCATCTGGTTTTCCTTGAAGTACATCGGGCGCTTCAACTTGCCGATATCATGGTAATACGCGCCCACGCGCGCCAGCAGTCCGTTCGCGCCCACCGCCGCCGCGGCTGCTTCGGCCAGGTTGGCCACGATGATGGAATGGTGGTAGGTGCCCGGCGCTTCCAGCAGCAACCGCCGCAGCAGCGGATGGTTGGGGTTGGAAAGCTCGATAAGCTTGGCCGTCGTCGCCAGATTGAACAGCCATTCCAACAGCGATTGCAGGCCGATGGATAATACGGAGCTGATGATACCGCCGCCGAAGGCCCACAGCGCGCTCGTGATGGCGGTGCGCAAATTCATGCTGCTGATGAAGCCTACCGCCAGCGTGGTCAGGAAATTGACCAGCCCGGCCGCGCAGCCGGCGATCAGCGCGCCCGTGCGCATCTGATTGCGGCGCAGAATGTAAACCACCAGCGGCGCGGAAACAAAGGCCGTCAGAATTACGCAGAAGCCTTCCATGGAAAACAGGCTGTCGGCCGAGGCAAGCATCGAAACCACGAAGCCCATGCCGCCGCCGAAGAATATGGCCGTTTTTTTGCCGATCAGGATAGCAATCAGAATCGTGCTCATCGCCACCGGCATCAGGTAGGCACTGGCCTCGCCCACCAGCAACGATATGCCTACTTCCAGCACCACGATGATGCACAGCAGCAGCAATCGCGGCGTGTTTTCCAATACGGCGCGGTCATACTGCTTCAGGTAGAATAGCGCTGCCAGAAACAGCGCGATCAACGTCAGCGCCAGGCCGCCGTAGAGCGGTACGTCAATGCGGTTATCTTGAAGCAGGCCGAGGCTCGCAATCATTTGGTATTGCGCTTCCGTTACGAGCTGGCCTTCACCCACGATGATCTGGCGCTTGACCACCATTTCAGGTTCTACCGCTTCGCGCGCCTTTTCACGGTTGGCTTCGGTGATCTCAGTGTCGATTAGCATGTTCGGCTTGATGCAGGCGCGCAACACCTCCGCGGCTACGTTTACCAGCCCGGCCGGGTAGTCCGCAGCGGTCAGATCGCGGGTGATGCGGGTGATAGCGGCGGCCTCCTGCCCTTCAGGCAACGTGGCGTTCAGCGTATCGCGCACGGCCTTTGTGGCGGCGTCGCCCAGATCCGTGAATTCAGCTTCGTCGCTGATCAGCAGCGCGGCCAGCATGTCCCGCGTCAGCGTCACGGGCGAACGGGCGTTGAAGGCCTGAAGCGTCGCATTGCTGATGGCGGAGGGATCGGTGGAAGCATAGTCGCTGCGCAGCGAAGTAAGCGTGTCGAACGTGCGTTCAATACTGGTCAGTACAGAGCTGTTTACGCTCATGTCGGCGCTCTTGTAGCTGGGTTCTACCGCGCTCGCGGCGGCCTCGCGCAGCGACTGCGTGGTTACCGTGTCCTCCACATCCTTGGTGGCGTAGATGGATTTGCTGGCGGGTTGGCCCACGTGAATGTCATACTGGTCGGGGGTTACACCGGCAACCAGCAGCACGAACACCACCAGGAAGGTGGCCAGCGCGCAGAGCGCGCGCTGAATCACGCCGCTCAGGTGGCTGAACTTTAATTCCGAGAGCTTTTTCATGCCTCAGCGCTCCTTTTATCCGCGCCCGGGCGGAGTCCTGCGTTCGCCCGCGCGCGCAGCGTATTTCTCATAGGCCTTCACAATGGCCTGTACCAACTCGTGGCGCACTACGTCACGGTGTGAAAGCCGCGCAATGCCGATGTCTGGCACGCCCTTGAGAACTTCGATGGCTTCGACAAGGCCAGATTTTTTGCCCGCAGGCAGGTCGATCTGCGTCACGTCGCCGGTGATGACCATCTTGGAACCCATGCCCATGCGCGTTAGAAACATCTTCATCTGTTCGGACGTGGTGTTTTGCGCCTCATCCAGAATGATGAAAGCGTCGTTGAGCGTGCGCCCGCGCATATAGGCCAGCGGGGCCACCTCGATTGCGCCGCGCTCTACCAGGCGCTGATAGGCGTCCACCCCCAGCATTTCATGCAGCGCGTCGTATAGCGGGCGCAGGTAGGGATCTACCTTCTGCGCCAGGTCACCAGGCAGGAAGCCCAGCTTTTCGCCCGCCTCAACCGCCGGACGCGTCAGCACGATGCGCTCAATTTCCTTGTTTTTCATGGCCACCACGGCCATGGCGATGGCCAAATAGGTCTTGCCAGTGCCGGCCGGGCCTATGGCGAAAGTACAGGTATTGCCCTTAATCGCATCTACATAGGCCTTCTGCCCCAGCGTTTTGCATTTCACCTGTCGGCCGCGGCTGGTGATGGCGATCACATCGCGCATGATTTCGCCGATGCGGTCGGCGTTGCCCTCCTCGGCCAGGCCGATGGCGTAGCGGATGCGCGTGCGATCCACCGTTTCACCGCGGCGGATGATCTCGCTCATCTTTTCAAGCGTCAGCTTCGCCAGCGCCACCTTGTCGGGTGCGCCTGTCAGCTGTACCTCACTGCCGTTGGCCAGAATGTCCACGCCGAGTTCCTCGCGGAACAGGGCGATGTTTTCCTCGCGCAGCCCGAACAGGCCGATGAACTCGTCGGCAGATTCGATGGGCATGCGCTCCGTAACAGTTTGTTCAAAGCTTTCCAAAGTACTGTTTAACCTCCCCGGGCATAGTCGCTGCGCGCGACGGCAATGTCGGCGCTGATTTCATAGACGGCGCGAACGTTCAGCGTGTTGGCGGTAGCCTCGCCGTCCGTCCACGTGGCGCGGATTTCATACTCGCGGTTTATTTCGCCGAGCGCGGCCCGCGCTTCGGCCCACGCCAGCGCAGAAAGCTGCGCGCGTAGTGTGTCTGCATTGATGCGCTCGCATACCGTCCGCGTTTCACGGTGTGTGGTGCGCACAATTTCCAGCGGCAGGTACAGTCCCACCACCGGAAGTATTTCCTCAGCGCTGCGCTGCTGCACAAAGGGTTCGCAGCTGTTCAGCGCAACTTGCAGCCCCAGCAGCCGCAGCCGGGCCTCCGAACGCTCGCGGCCGGTGAAGGTCGTGCATGCGCGGCTGATGTTACCCGATGCGCTGCCCTCGAACCAGCAGCGCGCATAGACCTCGCCCAACGCGCTTACCGCACGGGTTTCGTCGCTTGCGGCGCGCTCGTCGCCACGAATCAGCAGTTGCCCCGCGCGCACTGTGTCGCCGGGAGAAACGCAGGCCGTGCCCGCGTGCACGAATACTTTTTCGACTACGCCGTCTCGCTCGGCGACCAGATCCCGCGCCTGTGTTGCGTGGTAGGTTTCGGGAATGGGTACCGCCTGAGCCGCTTCTACCAGCAGGCGTACGCCCTGAAGCCGCACGCCTATAAATCCGCAATCCTCCACGGCGGCAGCCAACTGCTTTTCCAGCAGCGCTGCATCCAGCGCCCGGCGGGACATGCCCGGCCTTGCGCCAAGCTGTGTCACGCTCTGGCGCAGACGAGCTTCAAGCGCCGCATCGCCGGCGACTTGCACGTCGATTATCCATACGCGCGATAGGAACAGCAGGCAAATCAACAGGCCCAGCAGCAGACCGGGCAGCAGTGTCCAGCGCGCGCGCAACCGCTCAAGCCTGGCCCGCATGCCTCCACGCCGCAGCACGCGCAGGTTCAAATGGTATCTTTGGCATAGCCCGGTCAGAATTTCCGCGCCGCGCTCGTTTGTTTCAAAGCGCATTGCCCGGACGGATAATCGTTGAACGCGTCCGAATTCCGCGCCGGCGTCCAGCGCGCGCTGAAGCAGCCGATCCAGCATCGCGCCCTCTACCTGCAGCGCAATCGCGCGCTTCATGGCGCATCCTGCGCGGGGCAGGGCAGGTTCACCCGGCGGATTTCACCGCGAATCATCAGCGCGCCGCGGCGCACTTCGCTCAGCGTGAGCCTGCTGCCCTCTACTTCGATTGTGCCGCAGCCGGACGCGAGCAGCACCCGGCTTTGTGCGTATTCAATGATTCCGGCGTGGTTCTCCACCAGCAGCGTTCGCCTGCCTATGGAAGTCACGCGCGCTGATTTGCCGCTCAGATCGTCAATCCATTCCAATGCCTGCGCGCGCCCGCGTTTCCTGCCCGTCTTCATGCCGCCGTCCTCCGCACAGTTTTTTCTCAGCCTATGCAGCAACGACGCAAAAACGAACCGAAAATGAAAACGGAGCAGATTTCCAGTTTTTGAAATTTATCCAATAATATTATACACGATTTGGCACCGTAAATGCAAGACCGGGCGGGAAAATGCGTGGCACGAACGTTGCAGCGCGAGCAAATGAATGCTATAATTGCACGGTGAACCCAAACCGGGCAAATAAATTAAGAAATGCGGATTTGCAAAACCAGAGTTTTGCGAGCCGGCGCCCCTTGCAGGGGGGTGTCGACAATTTCAGAAGAGCGGAGGACGCACGGCCTTGATACGACTGGGAAAGCTGCAACTGAACGGGTGTGCCGCGCTGGCGCCGATGGCGGGTGTGACCGACGCGGCCATGCGCCTGCTCTGCCATGAACAGGGCGCGGCCTGGAGCGTGAGTGAAATGCTCTCCGCCAAGGGCTGGATTTATTCCGGCGGTAAAAACCGAAACGCCCGAGCGCTGCTGGAGCGCCTGAGCGGAGAGGGTGTAGCGGCGCTTCAACTGTTTGGACGCGAGCCGGAATATGTAGCTTCAGCCGTACGCGAGCTGGCGAGCGCAGGCTTTGAATTCTATGACCTGAATTTTGGCTGTCCCGCGCCGAAAATCACAGGAAACGGCGAGGGCAGCGCGTTGCTGCGCGAACCGGAACTGATTGGCAAAATCGTGCGCGCAGCGGTGGCGGCGGCGGGGGAAAAGCCAGTTACGGTGAAGATTCGCGCAGGCTGGGATGAGACCAGCGTGAACGCGCCGGAGGTGGCTCAAATCTGCGAGCAGGCGGGCGCGGCGGCCATCGCCGTACACGGGCGCACGCGCATGCAGCAGTATGCCGGAAAGGCGGATTGGAACGTTATTCGCCGGGTGAAGGCGTGCGTATCTGTGCCGGTATTTGGCAACGGCGATGTGGCGAGCGGCGCGGACGCGCTGCGCATGCTGGACGCTACCGGCTGCGACGCGGTGCTCGTGGCGCGCGCGGCCGAGGGCAATCCGTGGATATTCCGCGAAATAGCTGCCGCAGTCGAGGGGCGCGCCTGCCCACCGCCTACGGGCCGCGAGCGCGTGGAAACGGCGCTGCGCCACTTCGATATGGAAACGCGGCTGCACGGCGAGCGGGGCGGTATGCTGGAAATGCGCAAGCACATCGCCTGGTATGTCGCGGGCATGCACGGCGCAGCGCGCTTCAGAGAGCAGATTAACGCCCTGGCAAGTGCCGAGGATGTGCGCCGCGCGCTGATTGATTTTGCCGCCGAGGCGGATCAATAGCCCTGATGGCGCAGCTGCGCATGGGCGCGCCGAACCAACGCGCGAATTGCGTCGCGCTCCGGCAGCGGCGTGCGGCCGTCGTCCGGAATGAAGTCCGCCAGAAATTCAATGTTGCCCTGAGTGCCTGCAATGGGCGATGCCGCGTAGGCGCGTACCCGCCAGCCGCATTGAGGGGCGAGCGCCGCCAGATCGCGCAGCACGCGCTCGTGTACGGCGGCGCTGGAGATTACACCCTTTTTGCGCGGCGCGTCCGGTCCAGCCTCGAACTGCGGCTTGACGAGCGACACCAGCCGCCCGTGGCCGAGCACGTCGCGCAGTGCGGGCAGAATTTTCACGATGGAAATGAAGGATACGTCCACCACGCCCAACGCGGGCGGCGAGGGAAACATGCCGCGCGCCAGTTCACGGGCATTCACATTTTCCATGGAGGTAACGCGCGCGTCGGCGGCAATAGCGGGGGCAAGCTGGCCGCTGCCCACATCCACGGCGTAGACGTGCGCGGCGCTGCGCTGAAGCAGCACATCCGTAAAGCCGCCGGTGGACGCGCCCACGTCGATGCAGACCAATCCCTCGGGGCTTACGCTGAAAACATCCAGCGCGTGCGCCAGTTTGAAACCGCCGCGGCTCACGTAGGGGCAGTATTCGCCGCGTACCTCCAGCGACGCGTCCGGCGCAATTTTCTGCGCCGCCTTTTTGATGACCTCGCCGTTGCTGTATGCCAATCCGGCTGCAATCAACCCCTGAGCGCGTTCGCGGCTGGGCGCGAGGCCACGCGCACACAACGCCAAGTCCGCACGCGGCAAATTATTTTCCGGCATGTAGAAACTCCTTTGAAGTGGATTTGGTAGATATATTCAGTATAGCCTTTTTTGTTGCGCCTGCCAAGCGCTTTTTTTGATTATCCAAATTCAGTACGAATAGGGAATGTGTGGAAATCGCACTGATATTGCTTGACTGAATTGGATATAAATAATAAAATGACTGTGAAATATATTTCAAAAGCATTTCAAATACAGAGGAGATGACAGACCAATGAGAATAAAGAGATGGATATGCGCGCTGCTGGCGCTGGCCATACTTGCCTTTGGAACAGCATTGGCAGCGGGCAGCGAGGCTACGGAATACGCGAGCCGAGTTGTGGCCGAAACCAATGCAGACAGAATCAAAAACGGGTTGAGTGCGCTGCGCGTCGATCCGGCCCTGACTGCTGCCGCACGGATTCGCGCGCAGGAGATCACGCAGAAGTTCAGCCACACGCGCCCCGACGGCAGCCGTTGGGCCACTGTGAGCGGTTCCGCCTACGGCGAAAATATCGCCCGCGGCCAAAAGACGCCCGATAAGGTGGTCGCTGCCTGGATGAGCTCCGATGGACATCGGCGCAATATACTGCGCGCCAGCTTCGGCTCCATTGGCGTGTGCTGTCTGAAGTACAACGGTGTGTATTATTGGG
>CAKUDW010000030.1 GCA_934645275.1 uncultured Clostridia bacterium | reverse complement strand
TCCCACTTTCGATCACGGATGTTCATCATTCCGCTTCCTGAAGCCATACAATCCGAAACCACACGCTTGCCGCTCAGACGATAGGTATTGTAACTTCCCTGACCAAGAATGTAATACTCATTCAGCGCATATCCCTGCGCAGCAAGATATCGCAGCTTAAAATAGGGATATATGGCATTGACCATGCAACCAGTATTCTGATAATATGCCTTTACATAGGCAGAATCTTCACGCAATGCGCCGCAGATTTCCTTGGCATGCGTTGCCGCCCAGCTATATACGGGCGTTACCGGACGCATCGCACGGTCGCAAAGCAGCACGCTATGCCATGCTCCCACCAGAGCGATCAAGTCTACCTGTTCCCCCGAGCAGACACGTTTCGCCGCTTCAACGGTCTGAACGAACACGCCTTCGGCATCCTGCGTTCCATCAGGACGGTTATATTCCGCCAGGAAGCTAACCGTTTCTATCCGCGAAATACCGCTGTCCGTATCATACAAAAGTGCCTTTGCGGCCGATGTACTCGATTCCAAAGACAATATGCGCATATCTGCACTTCTCCTCTATATTCTGCAGCAGGCGCGTTCCATTTCAGTACGCGTACTGCGATAGGCCTCTGCGATCACCCATTCTGCGCTCTTCGCCCAGTACTCAGGACGAAAGGTCTCCACGGATACGACACCATCGTATCCAATTTCCTTCAGGTGATTCAGATAAGCGTGCAGGTCAAGCACGCCTGCTCCACAGAAGCAGCGCCTGGACTGATCGCCCAGACAATCTGGCGGAGCATAATCGGCATCATTGATATGCGCCACATAGATTTCTTCGGAACGCAGCAATGCCAAATCTGCAAAGCTGTCGTCCTGATTGCCCATATAGATATTGTAGCTGTCCACTGCAAGCCCCACGTTGGGCCTGTTAATTGCACGCAACACAGAAAGCGCCTGCGCAACCGTCTGGCAGCTGCTGTAGGGCGCGCCGACAATTTCAAAGCAAAGACGCGTATCTGTCAGTGCTGCCCGATCAGCCAACTGTCCCACGATGCGCGCGTTCATTTGCGTCCATTCAGTCTCTGCGCCAGGGAAGGCTTCCTTTCTTCCCGCCATCAGCGGAGGGCACAGTATCAGCGCATTTGCGCCAATAAACTGTGCCATTTCACATGCGAAATCAAATTCACTCAGGAATTGTTCTCGCCGTTCCGCCGAATCTGCATCCGAAAACAGCTCTGCGTAGGGATAAATCGCATTCAAATTGATAGGCACAATGTGCCTTCCACAGAAGAGATTTGCCAGCTCTTCTTGGTTATGCTCACGCAGATATGCTCTGAGCATATCAATGCGTAGCTCGATTGCATCAAAACCAGCGGCATCGCAGAGCGTCACATCCGTTTCAAGGTCGGAGCAATCCCGTGCGGTCGCTTCATTGAAGCCGATCCTCATCCTTCGTTCCCCGTCTCTCCATTAATATTTCAGCGGGAACTTTACCGGCTGACCACATTCCATGCTGCGATATACACCTATCATCAGCTCGACTGCACGCCGTCCATCCTCAGCAGTTACCAGTGGGCGCTTGCCTTCCAGAATCGCGTTGATGAATTCCTCAATCTGTACACGATGGTAGTAATGCAGTGAATCCACACTGAAGAAGGCCTCGGTATCCGCCTTTTTCATTTCTTCCAGCTTGTCATTTTCGCCCTGCACAGTCCAGATATCATTGTAGGGTGCCTCGGTAATTTCAGACATACCCGCAATGAACATGGAACCGCCATCTGTCTGCACACCTACAGAGGCGCCGTTGCTGCCATGCACGCGCACATTACCGTACAACGCTGGATTCTGAGAATTGCTCATAACCAGGTTGCCAACTGCACCGCTCTTAAACTTCACGATGGCCAATGCAGTATCCTCCACCTCAATGTAGGGGTGATTATAATTCTTCCAGAAACCGTAAATTTCATCGATTTCGCCCATATACCAGAGCAACAGATCGATCTGATGGGTCGCCTGTGTAGCCATTACGCCGCCGCCTTCACCCTTCCAGGTGCCGCGCCACGGATCGGAATCATAGTAAGCCTTGTCACGCCAGCCATACATATTCACTGTACCGATGATCGGCTCGCCCAGCTTTCCATCCTCGATTGCCTTTTTAATGCGCATGCAGGGACGATAAAACCTGCGCTGTGCAATCATGCCGATCTGCACATTATTGCGCTTACCCGCATCAATGATCTTATCACAATCCTCCAGCGAAACCGCTAACGGCTTTTCCACCAGCACGTTGCACTTTAAATCCGCCGCCTGGGCAGCCAGTGAAGCATGCAAAGGGTGCGGCACACAAATGGACAGCAACTCAACCTGGCTTTCGCGAATCATCTGCTCCAAATCATCATAGGCTTTCACGCCAAAGCGCTCTGCAAACGCGCGCGCACGTTCAATATTCGAATCACAGCAGGCAACAAATTCAGAATTCTCCAGTCCGGCATATGCCAACGCATGGAATTCTGCTACCTTTCCGCATCCAACCAAAGCGGTCCTGATCTTCTTGCTTCCCATAACATTTCTCCCCCTTATATTCTGCCAATTACAGACCAAGATAAGACTTTTTGAGATTCTCGTCCCGACTCATTTCACCCGCATCACCGCTCATCACGGTAGCACCGGTTTCGATAACGTACGCACGATTGGCAATCTCCAGCGAAGCAACGACATTTTGCTCCACCAGCAGCACCGTGGTTCCCGCCTTGTTGATTGTCTGAATGATTTCAAATATCTGATCTACGATCACAGGTGCAAGCCCCAGCGAAGGCTCATCCATCATCAGTATCTTTGGACACGCCATCAGTCCGCGCGCAATCGCGACCATCTGCTGCTCGCCACCTGAGAGCGAGCCGGCCATCTGGTTGCGGCGTTCACGCAGCTTCGGAAACAGCTCCATCACCATTTCCAGATTTTCCTTTCGCTTGGCACGGACATTTTTCGGATAGGAACCGATAATCAGATTCTCCATAACTGACATTTCAGGAAAGAGCTTTCGTCCCTCCGGAACCTGAATGATACCCGCATCTACTCGCTCGAAGGCAGGCAGATGAGAAATGTCGTTACCTTCGAATTCAATCGTGCCGCCGCGAAGCGTCGTGATACCTGAAATCGTATTGATCGTCGTAGTCTTACCTGCGCCGTTGCTACCCAACAGCGCCACGATCTCACCCTTGTGAACTTCCAGACTAACATCCATCAGCGCCTGAAACTCGCCGTAATTGACACGAATGTTTTGAACTTTAAGCATATTTCTTCGCTCCCAGGTAGGATTTAATAACCTCTTCATTGCTCATAACCGCATCAGGCTGTCCTTCAGCGATGAGCCTGCCCTGATCCAGAACGTAGATTCTATCCGAAAGTGACATGATTGCCTTGATTACATGCTCGATAACCACGATTGTCACACCAGAATCACGAATCTTCTTAATTGTCTTTACGAAGGCTTCAATGCCTGTCGGGTTCAGGCCTGCCATCACCTCGTCCAACAACAGCAACTTCGGCGATGTTGCGAGCGCGCGGGCAACCTCCATGCACTTCATATACTGAAGCGACAGACCACGGCCGGGCGCATCCTTCAAATCGCTCATGCCTACCAGCTCCAAAATCTCCAATGCACGATGACGGGCAGCCTCCACGCTGTTCATGTGCACAAACGCGCCGACCATCACATTTTCCAGCACAGTCAAATTTTCGAACGGCTGAACAATCTGGAAGGTACGCCCAATGCCAGCGATGCAAATACGATTGACTGGTTTGTGTGTAATATCATGACCATCAAACATAATCTTGCCAGTATTACACTTTTGCATGCCGGAAAGGATATTAAACAACGTCGTCTTTCCCGCACCATTCGGGCCAATCAAACCTACGATCTCACCCTTATCCACATATACGCTTACATCATTAACGGCAACCAGTCCGCCGTAACGCTTCGTAACGTGCTCTGCCGTCAACAACCTTTCACTCATGGCGCTTTTCCCCCTTCTTCGCAAGTTTTCCAATCCAACGCTTCAAAACCGGAAGTATGCCATTGGGCAGGAAGAACACCACAACCATCAGAATAACGCCGTAAATCACCAGCGGCAGACCGGAAAAACTCGCGCCCAACTTGGAGCGTGCGATCTCCTTCAGGGGAACCAGCAGGATCGCACCAAGGATGGGGCCAAAGATCGTTCCGCGACCACCGACCATGGCCAGTACCGTCATTTCAATGGACACATCGTAATTGAATACCGAAGATGGATCGATATACTGAATGAACATTGCATAGAACGATCCACCCACAGCAGCAAAGAATGCGCTGATAAACAATGCCTTTAATTTGTAATAGGTAGTATTGATACCAAGCGAGCGCGCTGCATTCTGGTTGGTATTGATGGCCGACAGATAATAACCTGTCTTGGAGTTCTTAATCGCAGATGATACGATGATCACGATCATCAAAAGGAAAAGGATGACCCAGAAATAATACTTCTTGTCCAGAAACTGCATATCGGCAAATGTACCAAACCACTGAATTTTATAGCCGAGTGACGAGTTCGTCTTGAAGCCAAGGATCGTATCCTCCGCAATGAAATACAGTTTCATTACGTTGACCAGCGCCACTGTGCTCAGCGAATAATATACGCCGCTGAGACGGAAGCATGGATAGCCGATCAGAATAGCGAACATGCCCACCAACGCGCCGGCGATCAGCATGCCAAGCCAGGGAGAGATATGGAATTCCGAAAAAAGCACCGTCGTGATGTAAGCGCCGAGGCCAATGTAAGCGCCATGTCCCAAGGAAAGCTGTCCGGCATAGCCGCCCAGGATATTCCAGCTGCTGGCATAGAAGGCATATAGGAGCACGACCGTACCCAGCTGCTTATAATAACTGCTGGAAAAAATCAGCGGATAAAGCGCAGCGAGCGCAAAGAACAGGATCAGGCCTATGCTGCGCTTGAAGTTTACCTTTGTTTTCATAGCTACGGCCTCCTTAAATTTTGCGACTGCGATTCTGGAACCAACTTGTAGAACGAACCACCAGGGCGATAATAAACACAATAAATATAATCATGCTAGCGTAAGTTGTGGAAATATAGGTACCGACAAACGCTTCAATCAGCCCTACCACCAAGCCGCTGATCAGCGCGCCCGGCAAATTACCCATTCCTCCCAGCACCACAATTACGAAAGATCGCAGGCCAAACGTCGCGCCCATCGTGGGGAATACCGAATAGAACGGAACAATCAGGCAGGCGGAAACACCAACCACTGCAATGCCAAGGCCAAACGCCACACAATAGAGTTTTTCTACATTTATACCCATCAAACGCGCCGTAAAGCGGTTTTGGGAAATCGCGCGCAGCGCGCGTCCGGTTTCTGTTTTATAAAGGAACAAGAAAAGTGCGACCGTCACCACCAGTGCAATGCCGAAGGCGATCAGTCTGGGGATCGAAAACATGTAATCGCCAATAAAGAAGGTTTTTCCTTTATAGGCCGTCTGAGTCGCACGAATATTTGCGCCGAACACCAACAGCGCCAAATTGCTCAGACACCATGCAAAGCCAACGGTAAACAAGCGGATATTCGGCGATTCCACATTCTTCTCGCGTCGCAAAATACCGTTGACCAGAAACTTTTGAAAGAGATAGCCTATCGCAAAGCTAATTGGCGCCACGATCAGGATCGCCAGATAAGGATCAATATTCAGATTAGTAATGATGGCCCACGCCAGAAAGCAAAATGCCATCAGGAAGTCACCATGGGCAAAGTTTACCAGTTTCATGACACCGAAAATCAAACTCAGGCCCATCGCAATGACTGCATAAACGCCGCCCATCAGCAAACCGCTGATGGCAGACTGGATGAACGTGTACATATACGCCTTCCCCTTTTGCAGAATTTCTAAGGATTGGCGCACAGAGCCTTGCTCTGCGCGCCAACATTACACGGCACAAGGATTATCAGAGCACTGCGAACGCAAGCCTGTCCTTATTCGCCAGTCCGTCTGTTATTCAACCGGCCAAATGAAGTTGCCAGACTTTACAAGCGTGGTCGGGCCAACCAGCACATACTGGCCGTCCTGAACCTGCGTGATGACCTTGCCGCTGTACTTGTTCTGGTTGTACATGGTGCGTACCTGGCCAAACTCAATGCCTTCATAGGCATGCAGCGACAGCGCATAGTCGCTGGAATCAACATTGAAGTTCGCCAGCGCCTCGCGAATGGCCTCACGGTCAGCCGCGCCCGCATTTTCAATGACTTCGCACATGATCGTCGCATTCAGCCAGCCAGAAGCGGAGAATTCGTTCATATCGACGCCGTTGGAGTATTCCGTCTTGTACTGTTCGTTCAGCCGAGTGGCGACCTCGCCCGTGTACTCGCACAGACCGACATGCCAACCATTGGTCGCAAGCAGACCCTCAGCCGCTTCGCCAGCGAATTCAATGTAGTCAGAGGAAACGAAGCCGGAACCATCCGCAAAGATCGTCGCATCTACCTGATACTCAGACATGGTGCTGGTCAGCAGCTGCGCATCGCTCAGATAGCACATTGCAAACACGATGTCCGGATCATCCTGCTTGATTTTGATGACGATGGAGGACATATCGGAAGCATTGGTTTCAAAAATTTCGCAAACATTGCACTCAATGCCATTTTCCGCGCAGAGCTCTTTCAGGCACTCGGCCATGCCAACGCCCCAGTCAGAGTTATCAGCAACGATAGCAGCCTTTTTGATTTCCGGGCCGCGCGCGCTCATATCCTTGCAAAAATCAACCATGTTCTTAGCCGCATCGGAATTAGCGTGATTCGCACGGAACACATACTTATAATCCACTTCCAGAATGGAGTCCGCGTTGGAGTTGGTGAGCAGATAAGGTACGCCATACTTTTCAGCGATCGGAGCAGTAGAAGCGCCAACAGAGCTGTTGTAAGGCCCCAACATGGCGACCACATTTTCTTCAGTGATCAAACGCTCAATTTCCGTAACGCCCGTCTGAGGATCGCCTGCGGAATCGCCCCACACGAGTTCGATCTGGGCCCCGCCCATGGACTTTACGCCACCGGCCTCATTAAAGTTCTTAACTGCCATTTCCATACCTGCCTTAAACTCAGCACCCATGGCAGCCGTGCCGCCAGAGAACGGCAGGAGCGCGCCAACGCGCACAGTTTCGGTTTCGGCGATCGCGCTGACCGTAAAGAGCATAGCGATCACGAGGAACAAAGCAACCAGAGAATTCTTGACCTTCATTTGTTTTACCTCCATAATTAATATTCTAATACACAGAAACTGTGCATTAAAGTCACTTCAGAAGAATCGCCCGAAAAATCAATACTCCATATCATCGTCCATTTTAAACATCATCACCGTATTCTGCTTAGAGCTACGATTATGGCTGACAATCGCCTTGCGCGCATTTTCCACATCATCTGAAATCAGTCCTTCAAAAATCCGCGTGTGCTCTACCACATTGCGCTGAATTCGTTCCTTGCTCTGCAGACCAAAGGTATGGAAAGCGAAAACGAAGGCCTTCAGGCGCGTATAAAGATCGACCATTGTCTGATTACCAGTGCAATACATCAGATGCTTATGAAACTCATCGTCGATCTCCATTGCATCTATATAATGTTGGATATTTTCAGGATCGTAGTGCTCCGCGATCTCTGCATGCTTTTGTAGATTTTCCTGAATGCGTCTGCGTATGCGCATATTGCCATTGATGGTGCTGTATATGCAGTCAACGTTATAGGATTCAAACATCAATCGCGTATCAATAATATCTTCTATTTCGCAGCGACCGTATTTCTTAATCCACATGCCGCGGTTCGGCTCAGACAGTACAATTCCATCCGCCACCATGCGATGCAAAGCCTGCTTGATGGGAGTTTCACTGATTCCATAGCTTTCTGACAGCGTCTTGTAGTTAAGCTTCTGCCCTGGAACCAGGTTGTGCAACATAATATCTCGCTTGATGCGATCATACACCTGTTCAGTCAAAGTAATCGCCATATGCGCCCTCAAAATATTTATTTGGCAGTAAATAAAATCTTATTTTATATATATAATATCTAATACTTCTGTCCTTGTCAATAGCAATCATTTCATTTGAATCTATTTTGATGATATTTAGTTGATTTGCGCATTTTCGATAGCAAATTTTATATATATTGCTCTATTTATGATTCCAAAATACTAGTGAAACGATTTTTATTATTCAATAAAAGGCCCTCTGTCGCAAATGCAACAGAGGGGAAAGATGACTTGTTATATATGCTCTTTTCTATTCCATGCGAAAGGGATAGATGCAAGACCTGTACAGATCGTAGTCAGGCTGTGCATCGCGCAAATTGGGAAACAACGTACTTTCCACACAGACGGTCGCCAAAAGGCATTCTCCATCATTACAGTATCCTACATGAGTAGAAATACGCTACCGCCTTCTGCATAGCACGCGAAGCGACCTCAATATGCAACATTGTGCTTAAAAAGACCTGCATCAGAAAATAAAGAACGGTTGCGATCATGCCCGGTTATTCAACTTTCTTTGCCATACCGTTAGCCCACTTATCTATGTAGGACCCTAAAATAAAACCTGCTCTAATGCTGAACAACTTATGCCAGAAGAAAATTCCATGCTATATGAACAAACGTGAGTCCCTCTGGAACTCAGATCAAACAACAAGCGCATTTATAAACAAACCAGTGAAAAATGCGATTCGGATGCCTGACCCGGTCTTTGACCCCACACTCGCCTGCTGGGGCGTTCGCTCCTAAGGCACTCTGCCTCCCCACTACTGACCCTCTCGGAAAAATTTGGGCCGGCAGGACTTACTTCTAAGGCGCGCCATGCTCACCGGACTTTTGCCGGTTTACGTGGATCGTTTTGCCCGCGCCTGGCATCGACTTTCAACCGCAGACGCATCCGAACCGCATTCTTATTATATGTGTTTTCCCACTTCGCGTCAAGCCGCTTATTCCACAGTGACACTCTTGGCCAGATTGCGCGGCTTATCCACATCCAGCCCACGTGCCACGCTGACATAGTAGGCCAGCAATTGAAGCGGAATTACTGCCAGACTCGCCGCAAAGTGCGGGTTCGTACGCGGTATGTACACGGTGAAATCCGCCGTATCTTCCAGATTATAGTTTCCAGCGGTCGTCAGGCCCATCAAGAAAGCGCCGCGGCTCTTGCACTCAGCCATGTTGCTGATTGTTTTTTCAAAGAGCGCCGGCTGCGTGAGTATGCCCACCACCAGCGTACCCTTTTCAATCAGACTGATGGTGCCATGCTTCAGCTCGCCTGCGGCGTATGCCTCGGAATGCACATAACTGATTTCCTTGAGCTTCAGGCTGCCCTCCAGGCCGATGGCGTAGTCGACGCCGCGCCCGATGAAGAACGCGTCGTGCGCATTAGCATATTTCGCCGCGAACCACTGAATGCGCTCCTTTTCATCGAGCAGGCGATGAATCTTATCCGGAATGGACGTAAGCTCTGCAGTCATCTTTTCCAGTTCCTCAGGTGGAACCGTACCGCGGACGCGCGCCATATCCATCGCCAGCATATAGCCTGCAACCAACTGCGTGCTGTATGCCTTGGTCGTCGCCACGGCAATTTCCGGTCCCGCCAGCGTATAGAGTACATAATCGGCCTCCCGCGCAATGGACGAACCCAACACGTTCACGATGGCCAGTACCGGCAGGCCCTGACGCTTCATTTCCCGCAGTGCTGCCAGACTGTCGGCCGTCTCGCCCGATTGGCTGATGATAACTGCAAGTCCATTCTTTGAAAGCACCGGCCGCCGATATCGGAATTCAGACGCAACCTCCACCCGCACGGGCACGCGCGCCATATCCTCAATGACATACTGAAGTGTCATGCCCACATGATAGGCCGAGCCGCAGGCCACGATGTAAACCTGATCTATTCCTACCAGCAGCTCGTCGCTGAGTCCGGAGGCACTCAGGTTGACCCGCCCTTCCTTCAGCATGGACGCAATGGTATTGCGCACGGCGTCGGGCTGCTCATGGATTTCCTTAATCATGAAATGTTCGTAACCGCCCTTTTCCGCCGCCTCGGCATCCCAGTCGATGGTAACCGGTTCTTTTTCGATCGGTTCCTGATCCACGGTGCAGAATTTAACGCCGTCGCGGCACAGGTGTGCAATTTCCATATCGTGCATATAACACACGCGACGCGTATACTTCAGTATCGCCGGTATATCCGAAGCGAGATAGGACGCATCGTCCGCAATGCCCACAATCAGCGGCACATTGCAGCGCGCGGCGAAAATTTCATCCGGATAATCATGAAACAGCACCGCCAACGCATAGCTGCCGCGAATGCGCATCATGCTGCGCGCAATGGCCTCCACCGGACCGCCGTGATACTTCTTATAATAATAGTCGATCAACTTTGCGACCACTTCGCTGTCCGTATCGCTGTAAAATTCATAGCCGTTTTTGAGAAGCTTTTCGCGCAGCTCAAGATAGTTTTCCACGATGCCGTTATGCACTGCGACCACGGCGTTGTCGTCGCTCATATGCGGATGCGCATTTTTGGTTGACGGCTCGCCGTGCGTCGCCCAACGCGTATGTCCAATGCCGCAGCAGCCGTGCAGCGCCGCGCCATTCTCAGTCATTTCCTGCAATACGCGCAGACGCCCCTGCGTTTTAACTATCTGCACATCGCCCGTACCATCGCGCACGGCAAGCCCTGCCGAGTCATAGCCGCGATATTCAAGCTTGGAAAGTCCGTCCAATAAAATCGGCGCCGCCTGTTCGCCGCCAATGTAACCAACAATTCCGCACATGCCTTGATTTCCCTCCAATATTCTTCAATACGATTATGTATTTATATATTTCTTATTTCAAGATAAGATATATGTATTTTATACGATTTTGCACCGCCTGTCAACCTTAAATTGGGAACCGGTTTTATGTCTGTTACGTCGAAATTGAAGCGAATAATTAACGCCTGCGGCGTTCCAGTCACCAAAATAACACCAAAATGCTGTGCAGGCATCAAATTTCTGTGTTATAATGTAGTTTAGGATATTGTCACAGCTTTTCCTGATCGGCGTGTGTTTGAAGGTACTGCGTCGACAATCCCCCAATCAAGCGGTCATGCTTTACTCAGGAGGAAATATGAGTTTTAAATATGCACTGTTCAAGCCTCGCGAGAGCGAACGCGGGTTCCTGTTCTCCGTGGTAGTCATGACGGCAAAAATGTTGATTTTTGCCATTTTGCTGATCGGCATATGCGTCGGCGGCGTGGTAGGCGGCGTGGCCAAGGCCTGGATCGACACCTGCCCGAATCTGGATATCGACAAAATCGGCACGCAGTCGCTTACCTCCTTCATTTATGATCGAAACGGCGACCTGGTGACTGAATTCAAGGGCTCTGAAAACCGCATCTATGTAGAATATGAAGAAATCCCGCAGCGGCTCATCAACGCAGTCGTTGCCATTGAAGACGCGCGCTTCTACGAGCACCACGGCGTAGATATCAAGCGCATCGGCGGTTCGCTGATTAACAATCTGCTCGGCGGTAACCTGCAGGGCGCGTCCACGATCACCTGCCAGCTGGTCAAGCTGACATTGCTCAACAGCGACCAGACCTACAAGCGCAAGGTTCAGGAGGCCTATCTGGCCTTGCAGCTGGAGGAAACCCTCACCAAGGAACAGATACTGGAAGCTTACCTGAACGTCATTTATCTGGGCGGCAGCAACTATGGCGTGAAGATTGCCGCGCAGGACTACTTCGGCAAGGATCTGGACGAGCTGACGCTGCGCGAATGCGCCTGCATCGCCTCCATCATTCGAAATCCCTATCGCTACAACCCACGCCGCAATTACTATGTATACGACGATTCTCATCTGATCGATGATCGCACCGACTATGTGCTGCGCGAAATGCGCGATCAGTTGCTGATCACCGAGGAGGAATACGCCGAGGCGCGCGCCGAGAAGCTGAATGTACTGGAGCATTCCACTGCTTCTTCGGACGCAATGTACGATAACGCCTATTACGTCGAGTACTCCATTTACGACGTGGTAACCAAGATGCTGCGCGTCGAGGGCCTGGAGGACACTTCTTCCAACCGCAGTAGTATGGAAACCAAGCTGCGCAACGGCGGCTACAAGGTATTCACATCGCTGAACCCACAGGTGCAGTCCGCCGTGCAGGACGTAGTTTCCAACTGGTCAAGTTATCCCCGTATGCGCCATGCAAACGATTCTTCCACTCAGTCCTCGTTGGGCGGCGGCGAATACCTGACCGTCGTGCAGCCGCAGGCCTCCGCCGCAGTGCTGAACTGGCACACGGGCGAACTGGTGGCAGTCGTCGGCGGCCGCAGCCAGCCGGTTCAGAAAAAGCAGCTGAACCGTGCGTATCAGCTTCAGATGCCGGTCGGCTCGTCGATCAAACCGCTTTCAATCTATGGCCCGGCTTTCGACATGGGCTATTCCCCGGGCACGCCGGTGCTGAACATGCCGATTGAAATCAAGGGCTGGAACAGTGCCAACGGCTATCCCAGCAACTTCTCCGGCGATTCGTTCACAGGTGTAGAATCCATGCGCGTAGCGCTAAATAAATCCCACAATACCGCTGCAGCGCATGTGCTGATGGACAATGTGGGTATTGAAAACTCCGTCACCTACCTGCTGAAGCTCGGCGTTGATCCCAACCACATTCTTGCCACCGGCGCGGGACTGGCGCTGGGATCTTCCGGCATATCAGTTATCGAGCTGGCCACAGCCTACGGCGCCATCGCCAATTCCGGCGGCTACCTTGAATCCTATGCCTTCACCCAGGTGCTCAATTCCGACGGTACCGTCTATATCGACGTGAGCGAGGTTCAGGAGCGACGCCAGGTGTTCCAGCCGTCCACGGCCTTCCAGCTGGTAGATTGCCTGAAGGGCTGTGTATCCGCCTCGGGCACGGGCGCGAGCGCGAAATTTGGAAACATGACCGTAGCCGGCAAGACCGGTACCAACAGCGACAATATCGGCGTAACCTTCGCCGGCATGACCGGCTACTATGCCGGGGCCGTCTGGATCGGCTCGGACTACTATAAGCCGCTCGAATCCAGCGCGACCGGCGGTACCAGCGCCGCGCCGCTGTGGGCGGCAATCATGAGCCAGGTACATGCGCTGACGGATTGCACTTCCGACCGCGACATCATTTCCGGTTCAGCGGCGGACTTCGGCCTCTACCCCAGCACCGTCTGCGGCGTGTCAGGCATGCTGCCAACGACGGCCTGTGAAAACGACGTCAACGGCTATCAGCCCAA